>JAHWKS010000616.1 GCA_019347795.1 Planctomycetota bacterium
CTCGTAGAGCGGGTTCTTATAGGGGGCGGGGCAGCACATCACGTTGCGGTTCACGTCGCCGCAGGCCCCCAGCGTCGAGAGCTGAATCTCATTGATGCGGCGAATGGCGCGGTGCAGATTCTGCTTCACCACGCCGTGCAACTGCAGTCCCTGCCGGCTGGTGATGCGGAGCGTGGTGTTTCCCACCTCGTCGCACAAATCCAACTCCGCCAGCAGTTGCTCCGCGGTGAGCCGGCCGCCGGGGATCTTGGATCGCACCATGAAGATGTAGTAGCGATCGTTCTTCCCCTTCCGCTGATCGCGGTCATCCTGCTGGTAGGTTCCATGGAACTTGAGCAGGCCGCCCGACGCCTTGGAGAACGTGTCGGTGTCGGCGGTCAATTCTTGGGCAATCGTTCCGCGCAGGTAGTGGCTTTGCAGCTTGGTATCTTCGGCGTGGCTGAATTTGGCGGCCTCGGAAGTGGCGCTCATGGCGACGTGTGTGATGTTGGGGTGCGCGCGTGCAAACTGGCGAACGTAGTGCAAAACTATACGCCGCGCACCCGTCACAACCGGCGGGCGCGGCAATGTTCAGCATGTTAAGCATCATTGTCGTGATTAATTATAGCCTGTCAAGCGAGTATATCGCCCAAGACGCAGCGAATCGACGGCATTTTCCGCTCGAATTGCCTAAATTCTCGCGCCGGCGGCCGTTCAACGAGTGGCCAATTCGCCCGGCGAGGGATCGTGCAGGCGGTCGCGGATGTAGAGCATCTGCACGACCACCATGGCCGCCGCGGTGAGCGGGGCCGCCATCATGACGCCGATCACGCCAATGGCCACGCCGAAAATGAGCTGCACCGTAATGGTCAGCGCCGGCGGGAGCGTCACTTCGTAACGCTGAATGATCGGCGTCAGGATGTAGCTTTCCACCCCCTGCAGCACGATGTTGAAGATGATCACGTAGACCGCCATACTCGAGCTGACCTGGAACGCCAACAGCGCCTGCGGGACGGCGGCCAAGACGGGGCCGAGGTTGGGGATGAACGTCAAGATCGCCGCCAGCACCCCCAGCGTGATCGGCAACGGGACGCCCATCAACGCCAGCCCGATGGCCGTGGCCACGCCGATGATGCACATCGAGAGCAGCCGGCCGATGATCCACCGTCCGAGCGTCGCCCGCAGTTTTTGCAGCACCTCGGCGGCGCGCTCGCGGCGGGATTGGGGGACGAGCTTCACCAGTCCGCTTTGATACAGTTCCGGATCGTACGCGACATACAGGCCCACGAAGAAGATGACGACCACGCCCGTCACGGCCCACAGCGTATATTGCACCGTTTGCGACACCTGGGAGGCGATGGCGTCGCGGAACATGGTCTCCAGGCGCGACGGCGGCGGGAGCCACTCGTATTGCTCCATCCGCGTCATCAGATCCTGCCAGGCGGACCGCAGCTCGCCGGCCAGGCTGACAGCGCGCTGCGCCACATGAGAACCCATGAAATAACAGCCCGCCGCCGCGAACGCTACGATCACCGTCACCCACAGGAACAGCGCCCACGAATACCGCAACGGCGTGTGCCGGCTCAGCCAGGCGCTCAATCCGTTGAGGAAGATCCCAAACAGTACGCCGGCGAAAATGAGCAGCACCACGCTCACCACGGGAACCAGCACTCCCACGACGGCCAGGATCAACGCCAATGCGAGGGCTCCCCAGGCGAGCAGGTGGACGCGGATCGGCGAAGGCGCATGGTCGGCATCGTGACGAGGATTCATGGAGACTCCTCTCGGCGACTGTCGAGCAATGAGAAAGCGACAGCACGCAGTGACGGTGAAGACGCACGAATGCAGCGATGGCGCATCGTCTCGGTGCAAACTTCGTGCAAACTTCGGGCCGCCGGAGGGTTCCGAGCGGCAAGAGGCCATCGCCGCGGGCGCCGTTAAACGAGATGCTCGCGGCGGAAAGCGGCCAGGGCGTTGAGGGCGGCCTTGGGCCGGTCGCCGTGGTCCATCAAGCCGCCGTGCGGGAAATCATGCGGCGCCGCGTCCCGCACCTGCCGCCAGATGACGCCGTGAACGGAAGGCTTGGCGGCGAGGATCGCCGCCAACTGTTGGATCACGCGATGCTGCCGCGCCGCCGTCGCCGCTTCTCCGACCGCCTTATGACGGTCCGCCGACTGCGGATCGGGACCCTCGCCTCCGGGGACCGAAAGGAACACCAGCAGCGGCAGGTTGAGCACCGTCCAATGATCGATCAACCTCACCAACTCCAGGAGATCCCGCTCGGGCGTTCCCCCCGGCCAGTATCCCCAGTTGATCTCCAGCCCGATTCCCGAGACCCCCAGTTCCGCCCGCACCAGCGTGTCGGCGAAGTGCAAGGGGGAAAGGTCCCAATCGCCGCGAGCCAGGTACTCCCCCCACGGCTGATCGAAGCTGACGACAACCGGCGTCTTCGGGTCGAGGCGCCGAATGGCGTCGATCGCGCCGACCGTAAGCCGAAGCCGCTGCTCCTCGGAGAGGTCCATCGAATCGGTCGAGTTCATTCGCGCCGCGGCCAGCCACACATGCGCCTTCCCCTGGCAATGCTCGACGGTGTGCTTCACGTTCTCCAATACGTAGGACTCCAGGTGGTCGATCTCCTCCTCCCACAGATACAGCCAATCGGGAGTCGTGCGGCGGCTCAGCTCGAGCAGCGGACCGAGGACGACTTTGAGCGACTTCTCGGCGCACCACTGCATCCGCGCGTCGAGCGAGTCCCAGCGACGCTCGCCGGTGTTGGCCTCGACCTCCGCCCATCGCGGCTGGACCAGGGCCGAGTTGAACGCCGCGCGGAATGCCTTCCCCACGCTTTGCGACGGCGGCCCCTCGAGGCTGCCGGCGAAGAGCGTTCCCAAACGAGCGCCGTTGCGGCGCCGCACAGCCAGCAATTGCGCCGCATACTCCAGCGAAAGTTGATCGGCCGCATTCAGCCCGACTTCGAGGGACCGCTGCGCCGCGTCGCCCCCCGCCGTCGCATCCTGGGCTACGGCTGCGCGGATGAAGTGCATCGTCGCCTCGTGCAGCAACTCGCGGATCGGCTGGGGAATCTGCATTCCCGAAGCCTTCCACGTTTCGAGCTGATTGCGCACGCGGTTCAACGGTCCCCGCGCCAGCTCGACCGGCAGGTGATACGCCTCGCGCTGCTCGCGGAGGCAGGTGGTGGAGAGCATCGGCTCGCCCCGTCCCTCAACCCGCCAGGGGATGAAGAGGTTGGCGGAGTCGCCCTCGTCGCGGCGGCAGACAAGCGCGCCGTCGTCCGACCAGGAAACCGCCGTCCGCCACGGCGCCCCTTCCGGCGCCGCCAGGTGCGCGCACTCCAGCCCGAACGCGGAAACCCGCTGAGGATCGGGAACGAGAAAGCGCATCAACCCCATGAGACAAGCCGCCGAACCAGCGCACGCCGCAAACCCTAAAACCAACACCCTTTGGGCGAGTCTACCCCACCACCCTTTACGATTCAACGGCGACTGCGATACGATGCGCCTGATGACGACCCCCCCGCCCCAACAAGTCGAGACGCTGCGCTGGATCGGCGACGTGCGCGGTCATCTGCGGCTGATCGACCAGACGCGGCTCCCGGTGGAGTTCATCGAGATTGAATGCCGCGACGTGGAGACGGTCTGGGAGGCGATCAAGATGCTCCGCGTCCGCGGCGCCCCGGCCATCGGCATCGCCGCGGCGTACGGGCTCTGTCTGGCGGTGCAGGAGACGCTGGGAAAGGGGACGGAAGCGCTCTTGGAGCGATTGGGAGACGCGGCCGAATATCTTGCCTCCAGCCGTCCCACCGCCGTGAATCTTTTCTGGGCGCTGGAGCGAATGAAAGGCGTCGCCGCGAGGCTCAAGGAGCGTGCCTCTGCCAAGGAGATCCACATCGCCCTGCTCGAAGAGGCGCAGGCGATCCACGAGGAAGACCGGCAGGTGTGCCGCGCCATCGGCCGCTACGGCGCCGAGTTGTTGCAGGCGGGGTCGGGGGTGCTCACCCACTGCAACGCCGGCGGGCTGGCGACCGCCGACTACGGCACGGCGCTGGCCGTCTTCTTCACCGCCCATGCACAGGGAAAGCGGCCGCACGTGTTCGTCGATGAGACGCGGCCGCTGTTGCAAGGCGCCCGGCTCACCGCATGGGAGTTGAGCCAGCGCGGCGTCGCGGCCACCTTGATCTGCGATTCGATGGCGGCCCAGGTGATGCGGGAAGGCCGCGTGCAGGCGGTGATCACCGGCGCCGATCGCATCGCCGCCAATGGCGACACCGCCAATAAGATCGGGACCTACGGGCTGGCGCTGCTGGCCCGGGCACATGACATTCCCTTCTAC
>JAHWKS010000617.1 GCA_019347795.1 Planctomycetota bacterium
GCTTGCCGAGCGGGACCTTCAGGCGGAGGACGCGGGAACCATCTCCAACGGCGCGTTCACCAGGCGAATGCCAGGGTTTCCCGCTCCCGAGCCTCGACGGGATATCTCCGTCAGGGGCGGTGCGGGTGTTTGGCGCGCGTCTCCGAGAAAGAACTACGTGCAGCCCTCGCGGACCCGAAGTCGCATGAGTCGCGATCGTCGTGTCTAGGTGACCGTGAGGCCGATAGTGGTCGCGCGGACCGCCGAGTGGGCAGCCAGAAAGGCAAACCAGGGCGGCGGAAATCATCGGTCGGAATGCGACAGGCATCCTTGAGCAGCGAGTTACTCCTTCTCGATCCGCTCCCACACCTCGTCGATGGTCAGCCCGTTGGCCAGCATCCCAGTGTGATACCACTTATTTCCCTCAACCCTGCACTTGTAGGTGTTCTTGCCCTTGAGCAACTTCCGTGGCTCTACGTCGTACATGCCCGTCTGTGTAAACTCATCCCCTTCGAGCGTGTAGGTTCCGCCCGCGCCCCGAGTGATAGTGCCGTCCTCGCCGTAAGTGAGCCACGTGTAATGTGTCGGGGTAATGTGCTTTAGCGTGGTTGCGGCCTGCGGCAGCGTGCTTTCCTGTCCTCCGTATTTGGCTGACACCAACTTCCAGGTGCCGACGAGGTTGATCTCTGCCTCGGGATCATCCTTGGACTCGTCGGCGACGGTTTGCGTTGCGAGCACGACCGAGACGACCAACGCGAGACTGAATAGCCGGAACACATGCATGAGCTTGCTCCTCGATGTGAAAGAAATCGGCATAGTGACCTGCACGTCCGCAAACGACATTGGATGAGCCTAGCCGTCCTTGTTCGGGCGTGTCAACTTGAGCGTGCGGCTGGGCGACGAGACGCTGCAAAGCTCCTGGACAAAAAATCCGCCGACAGCCCCAAGGGTCGCGCCAACCACTGGCACGACGAAAATGCTCCCGTCACAGAGAAAGAGACGACCAAACTGCAAGGCAACCAACGAGCCGCCAACCGCACCAACGGTATCGAGTGACACACGGCCTGCGGCGATTGCAATGGCTAGGAACGCGCCTATTGCCGCGCCGCCCCATATCAGGTGGACCGATGCACCTTGAACCAGGGCGGCCCGGTAAACCAGTGCCGCACCGGAAAGCGTCAGGACAGCAACGAGGATGGCATTCTTGGAAGGCCAGTAACTGTTCATACCGCTTGCGATGAGCTAAGTTCGCGCGCCAGGACGCTGGTGGCCGATGTATTTCCCCTGCAAACGACAGGCTACGGCGCCGTCAGGACGCTCCGTGATCCAGACCTCCGCCACCTCGGAGAGATTCTCGTAGACGAGCGTGCGATGGTGCTGGATCGATGGCGGCTGCCCGTCTTGTTCGTGTCGGTGGGTGACGCTTGGTGTGTCTTGAGCCGGTTCCCCGAGCGTTTCCAGGGCATCGGAGATCGAACCGATCGCCGCCAGTCGTGCCATCAAACGACGTTCCTCCTCTGGCGGAATGAGAGCAAAGAGAAGCTTTCGCTTGGACTCGGGCGCAGCGCCGCCGCAAAACGGACAGTGGTATATGACAAGCAGCGCGGGTTCGGTATGCGGCGGCAGTTTGTACTGAAAGTGGTACTCGCCCGTCTGCTCGTCGAACACAATCGGATTGCGAGAGTCGTCCGCGGCGCGTTCCAAACAACCGCAGGTGCAAGGAGTATCGGTAACGGAAGCAAAGGTTCGACGTTCCGCCATTTTTTTCACCGAGGCCATGCCAGCGCTGCTGGGGGCGTCAATTTGATCGCGTCGTTTGGGTTGGGCCGCCGATTTCGCGTTTCGCCCGGAAGTCCTCGATCATCGCAAAGTCGCATGTGCCATTAACTGAGCAGGTCGCCGATGCAAAGGCAAGCCGAAGTCCGCCCAGGGGGCGAAGAAAACGGGTCAGACCGGTCAGAACGTTTTTCTTGTTTTTGCGGTAGTCGCGGCTTTGTGCTTGGCGATGTAATTTCGAACCGCCTCAGCGACCATTCCCTGAACGTCAACGGCATCCTTTCGCAGGTCGATTGTAACCACGATTGCGCTCCGCTGTCTTTGCCATCGAACGAATGGATTCTTTCCCTGCTGTCGCCGGCGCATGGCTGAACCATGCGAAGGATCGTTGGCGGCGGCAGGAGGGATAGAATCTTGTTGAACAAACCGCGGAGCCTAAGGGCGTTTGATCCTGCCGTCATTGGCTTCGCGTCCGCCGGAGATTATAGGCGCGGTGCGAGTTGACGAGCAAGCATTTCGCCTCGAAGCAGGATGTCCCTTTTTGCGTTTCTCGAAAAACCGACATGCGGGCCGGGTCAGTGTGGCGCCCGGCTCGGCCTGACCACCTAGACCGTCACGACCTCCCACTGATCCTCGTAGTTCGGGGCGTTCAAGTCGTCGGCGAAGTGAAACAGGTACTTCGACTGCTTGGAAAGTACGTAGTGAATGACCGAGAACCGGTACTGGCCGCCGACCATTGTCGGCGCGCCGAGCGGCGTCTTGGTCGCCGGATCGGGCTTATCACCGACCATCTTGAAATACTCGCCCTCGGGGGCGATCCCCGAGGGGAGTTCGGCCTCGACGTAGATCCACAGGAAGTCCTCGCTGTTGACGCGCAGCCGATCCGCTGGTGTCTCATGACCGTCGGGGCCTTGCGTTACGCGGTCAATCCGAACGTGGTTCGCCATACCGTTGGCCCCTTATGGTTGTCCGCCAAGGAATACCGACCCTCTTCTCCGAACTTGTCTATATTTCTGCCTATCACCTGTAGGCAGCAGATTTGCGGCGTATCGCGGCGGCGTGCGATTGGTGCAAGTGGAATTGTAGCCGTCGGTTAGTTCGTTGTCACGCGAAGTCTTGCGTGATAGGCGGTTCCGCCTAGCGCTCAGCGGGGGCGAAACCATTGGTCCGCCGGGCGGAGGACGACGCGCCGGCCGGAAATGGACTCCCACACCAGTCTCGACGCCAGAGGCGTTGACGTTGACACGTTGAACCTGTCAACGTCAACGCCTCCGACGGCGCATCCTCATGCGGGGAGTGATCCGTAGATCCCGGCGGCCCGACGGAACCTGGATTGGCGGACCTAACATCGATCACGGAAGGCAGGTCCCGTCCGGCGGCCGGGACCTACTGCGGGGCGAAGAGTCGAAAGGTCGGCGGCGCGGGGCCGTGGCCGGAGGCGGGGGGCGGCGGGTTGTCCAGCCAGACGCCCCAGCCGATTGTCGCCAGGTCGTCCAGGAGGCGGCGGGCGGCTTCGGCGGTGGGGGCCAGGCGGGTGCTGCGCATCAGGGCGCGCGGGGTGATCTCCCCGCCGTGGGCGGTGATCGTCTCGATCAGTTTCCGGCGATTGCGCTCTTCCGGCGGCTCGTGGAGCATGCCGTAGATGCGGCGGGCTTCATGGGCGAAGAAGGCGATCAGGTTCGCCGCGGTCCGCATGCTGGGAGCGTCGATGCGGTCCGGGTCGGTGTCGGTCGAGCCGCTGGCGATGCGCGAAAGGTGGATCACCAACGCCAGCCGCGCGGCGCCGGCTTCCAGCTTGCTCCACGCGGCGGCCAGTTCGCCCTCCAGCATCTGCTGCTCGCGGGCGTGGCGGTTGTAGAACCCGGCCCAGACCGGCGCCGCGGCCTCGCTCAGCACCAGCCGACGCGGACGAGGAAGGCCCTGCTCGTCGTACTCCAGCTCGAAGGCGTAGAGGCCGTCGAAGACCCGCTGGATGTCGCGCACCAGCGAGTCGGGCAAGCCCTCGTCGCGCCACGCTCGCTCTCTGCGCGGCGGCCACGCCAACAAGAGCCGGGCCGCCAGGCCGTTTTCCAGGTGCTCCTGGCCCAAGGCCCGGCGGAGCGTGCCGGGCTGGATGCCGCCGGTGACGCTCACCGCCGCCTTGGGCACGAACAGCGGCTGCTGGTCGCTCTTGCGATCGACCAGAAGCTCCCGGGCGCCGAACATCTCCAGCCAGGCGGCCGCATCGCCCCCGCGGCTTCGGGCGTAGCGGTCGAGCCCTCCCAGCCAGCCGGCCAGTTCATCGCGGACCATCAACAGTCCCCGCGGCTGGCGGACCAACAGCGGGGCCAGGGCCTCGACGGTCGTATCCGCGCACCAGAACCGCATCGGGATAGGACGCTCCGGGCGGGGCGGCGGGGGCTCGTCGCGGCGGGATTTCTTCCAGCGGGCCAGGTCCCGTTCGTACTCGATGAGGGCCGACTCGTGCCGATCGGCTTCTTCGGCGTGAGCGAGGAATGCCTCGGCCTGCTTCTGACGCACGGGCCGCAGCGCCGCCTCCAAGGCCGGACTCTTCTGCGTGCCGCTGTCCCCCA
>JAHWKS010000618.1 GCA_019347795.1 Planctomycetota bacterium
GGTCGTCGGAGGTTCGCTCACGGCCAACTCCCCGCGCCGGCGCCAGGTCCGGCCGGACTGCCGGCAGTTACCGTTGACGTTGACAGGTTCAACGTGTCAACGTCAACGGTAACCGGCGATCGGCATGCGTCACTGATGGTGAGCTTCGGACGACCCCCCGGGTGAGGGCGCGTTGCGCCAGGTGTTGACGTTGACAGGTTCAACGTGTCAACGTCAACGCTCTCGGGAAGGGCCGTGCGCATCGATTCTGTCGTGCTTCGGGGGGCAGGCGTATGGCGACGGCCGAAATGAGGAAAAAAATTTTCCGCAGGGCGTCAGCGGTTGGAAGGCATTGCCGCTTTGTGAGTTGCGGCGATGGTTGTTCGTGGAAGGAGATTAGATTTCGCTTAAAAACATACGAAATCGTAACGAACTATTGACGTATTGAACATCTGTATGGTATAATAGACGTCGGCAGGAATGAATGATTGCGCTTACGGAGATTCCGAGGGAGAAGCTGCGCTCCCCCGCGCTCTCTCTTTACCTCGACGTTCTTCAGCCCTTTCTTCGTTTCCTGAACCTGCCATGGCTTCTTTTGCCGTGTTCGGCTCCGTTCTCTTCCCTTCGACGCTCCGCGGGCGGCGGGTCGGCCCGCCCGACGCGCAGGCGCTTTGTGGAAGCCGACGCGTAAGCGAGGGAAACTCGGTCGCCAGCGCCCCCTCGCTGACGCGTCGGGCTTCCCATTTCGGACGCGCAACGTGAAACTCACGCGCGGGGCTGCTCCAGGCGTTGACGTTGACAGGTTCAACCTGACAACGTCAACGCCTTGTGCAACACACCCTCACCCGGGGGAGTCGTCCGTAAGTCCCGTCTGCTGGACGCAACCTGAATCGGCGAACCAGGGGTGAGACTACCTTAGTCGGTTCGCTTGATGCCGAAGCTACGATCCTTGTTTTTGGCGAAGCGGTTGAGCAGGGCGGGGAGGAAGACGATGTCGGCGAAGAGGGCGGAGATGAGGGTGATGGCGCCCATGATGCCGAAGATTCTCGCGTCGCGGGCGTCGCCGAAGACGGCGGTGAGCATGCCGGTCACGAGGACGATCGTCGTCATCATGAGCGCAGACCCCACGCCGGTGAAGGCCCGCTGAATCGCCTCACTGTGCAGCCCGCCGGCGGATGTTTCTTCCACGTAGCGAGTGAGGAAGTGGATTGTGTCGTCCACGGCGATGCCGATGCAGATTGTGAACACGCACACGGTGACTAGCTCCAGGTGCTGGCCGGTGAAGTAGAGAATGGCGCCGGTGGCCGCCAGCGGGAACAGGTTGGGCACAATGGAGATCAGCCCCAGCCGCACCGAGCGATAGAAGACCGTCAGCACGAGCCAGATCACGATGCTCGCGGTCCCCAGGCTCGTGGCCAGATCGGTCACCACGCGATAGACGTTCCGCCATCGCCAGACCGATTCGCCGTCTAATTCCAGCGAGAAATGCGGATGACGGGATTCGATTTTTTGCAGGTCCGCTTCCAGCCGCTCAAAGACCGGGCCGTACTTCGCAATGCCGATGTCTTGCGTGCGGAACTGCACGGACGCCATGCGGTCCTCCGGGATGTAGAACGAACGCTACAGCGACGCGGGGAGCAATTACAAGAGCGTCATGCGCTCCGCGGGAGGACCTTCGCCGGGCAACACGGCGAGCAGTTTGTGCAGCCCCAGCGGATGCCCGATCAGCGGCTCTTCGGACAGGGCTGCATCCACCTCGTGCAGCACGTTCAGCAACTCGCCGTCGCCGGCCTCGTCGGACCACGAAACGCGCACGGCGCCGAACTCCAACCCGCCGAGCGAGCGATCGAGATGACGCAAGGCCTGGGCCGCCTCGTCGGAGTCGCTCAGGCCGCTGTACCGCTTCTCATCCGGGGTGAGTTGCAACGAGACAGCCGCGAGCGCCACAGTCGCTGCGATCGCCAGCCAGGCGATTCGGCGGTCGCGGCGCAGAATCCACGCAACCACCGAGCCGATCTTCCGCAGTTGGCTATCGATCAGGCTTTTGCCCAGCCCCACGTGCAGCCGTCGCCCCAGCGGGGAGAGGCAAGCCAGCGGCACAACCGTCAAAACGCTGATGAAGGTGAGGCCGACCCCCAGCACGCAGCACCAGCCGAACTCGCGCACAATCTCGTGATGCGCCCATGTCAAGCTGGCGAAGCCGATGGCGGTGGTCAGACTGGTCAGGCCGCAGGCCACCCCCACGCGGGCCACGCCCCGCCGCGCCGCCTGCCGGGCCTCAAACGCCGCGGCCCGCTGATTGCGAATCTCAACCATCAGGTGCACGGCGTCCGCGAGTCCCACAAGGCTGATCAACACCGGCACGATGATGTCGTTGAACGGGTTGTCCTGCAGGTCAAAGAAGTGCAGGAAGCCCATTGTCCAAAACACGCCCATGGCCGGCGCCACCGCGACGATGGCCGCCGCCGCGAAGCCGCGAAAGAGCGTGAGCGCGGTGATGATCATGATGCTGTAGCCGATGATCTGGTATCGCCGCGAGTCCTCCACGTGGTTCTTGGCCATCATCAGGTAGAGCGGCGCCCGGCCGGTGACTTGGAACTGCAGGTCGGCGCCGGGAACCCGCGCCGCGGCGGCCTCGGCCGTCTCGCGCAGGTCGGAGGTGATGGCCTCATCGGTGGTCGCGTAGAACCAGTCCAGACGCAGATGAAGCAGCAGCGTCCGTCCGTCCGCGGAGATCAACTGCCCGACCGCGAGGGGATTCTCCAGCGTCCGCTCGCGAGCCTGCTCGACTTGCCGCGGCGAGGCGTTCTTGCGTGGCAGCAGGGGCTCGGGCAGCCCGAACAGGTTGAGTCCCGGGATGCTGTCGATCCAGAGGACGCTTCGAACTTGCGGCAGGTCTTCCAGCGCCGCGACCGAGTTGCGGATCGCCCGGATGTTTTCCTCGCGGAAGAAGTCATCGCTGGTCGCGACGACGACCACGTCGCCTCCGCCGACCTGAAACGGCTCGACGTTCGGGCGCTCGGGTCGCGGAGGCTGCGGCGCCGGCGCCGTTGGCAAGAGTGGCGTCGTCTCTTCCTCGGCGGGAGGAAGGAACACATCGCGCACCAGCGAAGGCTTGACGTAGCCGATCACCGCCAGCGCCGATAACAGCGCGAGCACGAGGACGTGCGCCGCGGGATGATCGGCCCACCAGGTGAAGAGGCGTTTGCTCAGCCCGCCGGAATCTTCTCGCTCCATCAGTGTCGCCGGGCTGCTTCGGCCTCGATCTCGCTGCGCTCCAGACGGCCGTCGTCATTATGATCGACCGCCTGAAAGCCGAATCGGCGGAAGGCGTCCGGCGCCTCATCGCGAACGACCACCCCATCGCCGTCCTGATCCAACTGCGCCAGGAACTTTTCGGTTTCCGCCGCGATGCGTCGCTGCCGCTTCGCGTCCTCGAGCGGGGTTACCCTCGCGACCCGTTCCTCCACCATCCGCGGCTGGCCGCGAGGATGCGCGATGTCGAAGAACGCCACCGCCATTTCCTGCCAGGTCTGATCGCCCCACGTCACGTATTCCTGCGGGTCCGGGTTGGTCGGATTCCGGGCGGAGTTGTCGAACACGACCTCCATCTCCAACGCGTCCACGTTCCTAAGCGCCAGCGGCTTCTGGAACTGATACCAGTGCTGCCAGTTAAAGTCATATGCGGGCACCGACAATATGGTTTCCGACTGCTCGCTCCGGCGGACATCCATGCGGAACGACTTGCCGCGCAGATGCATGTGCGGCATCGCCGAGAGGAGGCGGCCGTCCCGCGCGAAGTCATCGAGCTGCAGGTGCACGACGTGGCTGCCGGCGCCGGGGGGAATCTCGAAGTGATGGTTCAGCGCCACGCGCGTTACGACCTCGTGCGTCACGTCGTCCGGATCGGCGAACCACACGCCGACTTTCGTGATGTCCTTCGTCTCCCGGCCGCCCGGTGTGTAATGCATCTGGAAGACGATTTTGGATCGAGCCGGGATAAGACGGGCATGCCCTTCCGGCAACGTCGCGGTGCGTTGGCCCGGCACGTATCCGCCCAGCCAGCCGATCCCCTCGACGCCGGCGCCGTCCGGCGGGCGGACGAAGGCGATGGCGTGATGCACCACCGAGGCAGCGCCGGGGATGACCTGGGCCGCCCGAATCCAGCGGTCTTCCTCCCACTGCGGATCAACGACGAAATACTGGTACTCCACCGTTCCCTCGGGCGGGACGAGGAACGGCCGGTTGCGCATCGCGAACTCCACATCCGGCGGAGTCGGCAGATGCCAGCCGCCGGCCCACTGCGGTTGCGGCGGCAGATCCTGGGGATCGCCCTCGGGCATCCCCTG
>JAHWKS010000619.1 GCA_019347795.1 Planctomycetota bacterium
GTTCGGTCGCCGCGAGCCAGAAGTTGGGCCAGCCGCCCACCGCCGGCGAGCGGCGAGTGACCTCGTAGCCGGGGGGGCGCCTCCAAGTCGCCATCGGCAAACACGCGCGGCCGCGGAAACCCTGCCGCTTCGAGGCTGGCCAACGTGCGGCGTAACGTCGCGCGCTCACGCGGCGCGGCGGTGACGGCGACAATCCAATCTTTCAGCTTCATCGATTCGGCAATTGGAACCGCTGCACAACGGCGCTCCATTATAATCCTTCTTCGCCGGTCGAAGGGCCGGAATCTCCTACTAAGGCGAGCGGGCGACACCCCTTCATGACAAATCCCGTTTAACAGAGATTCGTCTCTGGAGCGCATAAGGCAGCCAAATTGATCTCGCCGGCGTTCGGGATGGCCAGACGAAAAAATGCAATGAACGGTCGCCCGCGGCGAATTGCTCCTGGGCAATTAGCTCCCAAGGAGTTGAGGAGGCGCCGGAATGATGAGCAGCGTGCGCAAGCGTCGTTGGCGGCAATTTACTTTGCGAACCGCTTTGGTCATTGTTTCCGTGGGGGCCGCGGCGCTTGCTCTGTGGACCAACCGCGTACGCGACGAGAGGAAGTCGGCGACGGTGGTTCAGCAGTTAGGCGGCGAACTCCAGTATGGCTTTCACCGCCAGGGGCGAAGCCAGCATCCGCTTCCCGACTGGCTGGGCACGTGGGATGGCGCACGGCTTGTGCCGCCCTACGGCGGCGGAGGCCGGCTGCCGCTTCCCGGCTGGTTGCGCAACTACTTCGGCGATAGCGTAGTCGGCGCCGATCTCAGCAACACATCGGTCGGGGGCGCCGACCTGTCCCGACTGAAGGGGTTGAAAGACCTATGGTGGCTGCATCTCAGCGACACCGGCGTCGGCGATCAGGAATTGAAGCATCTGCAGTCGCTCCCGGACCTGCGGTGGCTGTTCCTGACCCGTTGCCCCGTGGGGGACGAGGGCCTGGTCCACTTGGCGCCTCTTGCGGAACTGGATTTGCTGCATCTGACCGGCACACAGATCACGGATCGCGGTCTGGCCCATCTCGGACCCCTGAGGGAGATGCAGTGCTTGTACTTGGGGGAGACGGCCGTCGGCTCCCAAGGCTTGGCGAACCTGCGCGGAATGGAGTCCCTGGCCATCCTCGATCTGCACCAGACCGGCGTTGGCGACGAGGGGTTGCGGCATCTTCGGGAGTGCGCGAACTTACAAGTGCTCGACCTGAGCGGCGCGCCGGTTACCGACGCGGGCCTGATCCATTTGGCAAAACTGCCTCGCCTGCGCGAGCTGAATCTGGATGACACGCAGATTACCGACGTCGGGCTGGAGCAGTTGGCGAACGTAACGAGCCTCCGATCGCTCAGCCTCCAAAAGACATCGGTTAGCAAGGAGGCCGTAGCGAAATTGCGCGGCGCGCTGCCCAAATGCGTGGTTACGCCTTGAGGGCAAGAGCGGCGTCCGCGATTTATGCGGAAGGGCGACCCCACCCTCGGCGCCCCTTACGGTTCGTGCGCCGTCGGACGTAGGTCGCGATCAGCTCGGCCGATTCCAGCACGTGGCCGCGGGCCTTGGTCAGCAGCTCCTCCTTGGTCAGGCCGGGCGGGGCGTCGAGGGGAGCATCCAGCGCGAAGAGCTCCACCCGGCAGCGCACCGGCTTGTCGGCGGTTCCCAGCGGCCCGTCGTAGCCGATGTTGCCGATATCATTCCGTCCGTGGACCGCTTCCTCGGGCGCTTCCGGATCGGACTTGTGCCGGAAACCCTCCGGCAACTTCCGCCAGTCTTTGGGGATGCCGTAGATCAGCCACTGCACAAAGGGAGGCTTCGTCTGCGGAGTGATCGACTCGAAACAAAGCGCCCACTCCTGCGTTTTCGCCGGCGCATCCGACCAGTTGACGGGGGGAGAGACGTTGTCACCGTCCTTCGTGAAGCGAATCGGCAAGGCGGCGTCCTCGCCCAGCACGGGGCATTGCAACTTCATCGGCGAGTTCCTTATCCAAAGGAGCGCAACTCAAGATCCGCTAATTCCATTCGCCCTCGAAGAGCGGCGTCAGGGGATGCTTGGACTTCTCGATCCGCAGATCGTTGAAGATCTCCGCCGTGGACTCGGTTTCTGTCTGCGGATGGAGTTCCAGCCCCAACTCCTTGGAGACGTCTTCGGCGGCGCTGACGAGGACAAACTCTGCGCCTTCATGATTGAGGAAGTCGGGCGGGTCCACCTCGCTAAACCTCCGGCCCCGAAAAACCTCCTGAAGCTTTTGGGGATAAGCAGCCTGCCGCTCTTCAGACAACCCGGCGCCGCGGGGGGCGCCGCTCTCGGGATTCTTGACGCTGACGATGTAGCTCGCCTCTTCCTCGATATTGAACGACTCCTGAACCTCGTTCGGCTCTTCCGGAAGCTCCAACGCATAGACCAGGTGCGTGTGGTCGTCATGCCGCACGAGGCGATAGATCCCCTCGCCCGCCGGCCTCGCGGCGGGAAGCTTCCGGCGGCCGCGGGTCTTGGTCTCGTACTCCTCGGCGCCCAGAGCATCGCGGATTTTCTTGGGATCGGTTTCGACCGCATCGACGAATCCCCAATACCGCCGGCCGCCGCTCTCGCTGGGATCGGGAAGCGCCTTGCGGCCGAGAATCATTAACCGGTAACGATCCTCGCCGTGCACGCTCTGGACCAGGTACAGCCGCTGCACGTCGTCGGGCCCCTCCGGCTCCTCTTCCCCGACGCGAGGCCGGTAGAAGAAATAGAGATTGCCCCGCTCCAGCGTTGTCACGCCATTGCCGTTCTTAGCCATGGGAAGGCTCCTTACCGTGGAGAGCACTTTAAACAGCTAGCTGCTCAAGATTGATTTTGTTTCTGCTGTCTTTACACCGCCGCATCCAAGGCGCCAATTGGAAGAAAAGTCGTTGCGAAGAGCCGCTGAGAATAGCGGGAGAGTCGCCGTTTCGCGGTGGATCAGGTCGCTTCATGACGTTGCCATTGCAATTGAAGCGAGTCCTCCTCGGTCAACTCGACGCTCGTTCCAAACATTCCGCCTTCGCGGTTGAGGACCGCCTGGAGCGTGAGCACATCCTTCTTGGGAGGGCGACGAAGGTGCATGCGATGCATCTGCATCGGCGTCATCTCCAGGCCGACCAGGCGGCCGCTCGCCGGCGCCGCGCGAGCGAAGTACATCAGCCCCAGGTCGCCGCGATACGCTTCCTGCCCGGGAATGCCTTCGTAGTCGGTCACCAGATCGCCGCAACCGTAGAGAATCAGCCGGTCTTGGTAGACCTCGATTCCCTTGACGTGGTGCGATGAGTGGCCGTGCACCAGATCGACGTTGGCGTTGTCGATCAGCCAGTGAGCCAGCCGACGTTGCCCCTCCGGGACTTCATAACCCCAATTCCCGCCCCAGTGCAGCGAGACGACCACCACGTCCCGTTCCTGCCTTTCGTCCAGGATCGCTGCCCGGAGGGGCGCGAGCGCGGCGCTCGACAGATCGGCAAGAAGGTTCACTCCCGGTTGCGCTTCACCGGCCGCCCAATCGCGTGGAATGCCGCTCGACTCCATCCCCAGCGCGAAAACGAGAACGCGACTCCCGCGTTGCGTCTCGAGCGTCGCGGGCCGTTCCGCCTCTCGTCGATTTTCGCCCGCGCCCGCCGTTTGGATGCCCGCCTCCCGCAGCGCCGTCAGGGTGCCAAGCAGCCCCTCCCGATCCCAATCGAGAACGTGGTTATTGGCCAAGACGCCGCAATCGATGTTCGCGGCCGTTAGGCACCCAATGTTGGCCGGATGCATGCGGTAGTGAATCCCTTTGGGCTGCCAGTATCGCTGGCTGGTGGTGATGGAGGTTTCCAGGTTCACGATCCGCACGTCCGGCTGCACGCGATTCCACTCCGCGATCGCTTCTCCCCAGATGTACGCATCATCCACGCCCCGCGGAATCGGGCCGTGGGCGTGTTCGGCAAGCTCGCAGTAGCGCCGCGCATCCTTGACGTAAGGCTCGTACAGCAAGGGATCGCAAGGGCGGGCCAGAATCTGGTCGATCCCCCGCCCCGTCATCACGTCGCCGCATAAGAACAGCGTGAGCACATCATCGGGCGGCGATGCAGGAACGGAGGTCATGACATTCCTTGAAGTTTCGACTCAGCGGCGTGAGCGAACTCTCCCACGACGGCGGCGGCATAGGAAAAACCCATTGCAAGTCGAGCGCCGCACCGGATTAAACAGGGCCGAACGAGGCACAGAATTCGTGTTCGCTCCCGTCTCATTCCACGTAGTACGTGAATGAGCCGTAGCGCTGTGGCGCCAGGCCGGCGTCTTCCCAGCCGTAG
>JAHWKS010000620.1 GCA_019347795.1 Planctomycetota bacterium
CTCGGTGGCCAACAGATGAAACGGCGCCAGCTTCAGATCGTCCAGCGAGTTCACCGGCCAGCAGTACTGACGGTACGCGGCGATGAACTTGTCGATGCGGCCCGCCCGCGAGCGGTATCGATCGAGAACGCTCTGGAACGAGCCGTCGTCGCCGTCGTCCAACCGCTCTCCCGCCCGCTCCAGCGCAGCGACGGCGCGCGGCAACGCAGTGCGGCCGGCGGCCCCGACCGCCGCGTACTGACTCTTCAGCAGCTCCTGCGCCTTGGCCGACCACGGCATCAACTCACAATCGAGACAGGCCCACGAAGTTTCGAGCTTGTCCCAAAAACCCGCCGCCGTGAGCGCGTCCCGCAGCCGGTCCAGAAATGCTCGCTCGATGTGCGGCTCGGAAAAGAATCGGCGCCCGGTGCGGGTGTAGACAATCCCCAATTCTCCTTCCATAGCGCCGAAGCGCGAGCGAACGGTTTCCTCATCGCGGCAGATGACGACCACCGCCCGCGAACCCATGTGCTTCTCCTCACAGATCACGCGCGGGCAACCTTGGCTGCGATAGTACGCCAGCGCCTCGGCGGGATGCTCCAACAGGCCGGGCGCCGAGGCAGTCTCTGTGGGAGACACCGTCGGCGGCAGATAGATCAGCCACCGCGGATCGGCGGCGAAGCGGCTCATCACCTCCAGCGCCGCCGCGCCGTTCTCGGCGCGAATGGTGACGTTCCCCGCCAGCCGCGTCGAGACAAGACGCTTCCCGAGCACGTCCTCGGCGTCCAGCACTTCGTCGTGAATGTGCTGCGCCGCAACCGTCGGCGCCTGTCGGCCTTCCGGAAGAAAAGGCCGGACCGGCTCGCAGTACGTGCGCCGGGCGGGGACGGAGACGAACTCCCGCTCCGGGTAACGGAGCGCCGTCAGCTTGCCGCCGAAGACGCAGCCTGTGTCGATGTTCACCGTGCGATTGAGCCACTCCGGCTCGGGGACCGGCGTATGGCCGTAGACGACCATCGCCGCGCCGCGGTACTCCGCCGCCCAGTTGTGCCGCACGGGGAGGCCGAACTCATCCGTCTCGCCCGTGGTTTCGCCGTAGAGCGCGAAGTCGCGCACGCGTCCCGAGCCGCGGCCCTGCATTGATTCCTTCATGCCGGCATGCGCCACGACCAGGCGGCCGTCGTCCAGGACGTAATGGCTCACGAGACCATCGAGGAAATTCTTCAGCTCCGCGCAGAACGGTCCGCGATTTTCCTCGGGCAAAGCGTCGATCTCCACCAGGGTCTCGGCCAGGCCGTGCGTAATCTGCACGGACTTGCCGCGCAATTGCCGGACGAGCTTCATATCGTGATTGCCGGGCACGCACAGCGCTGAGCCCGCATGCACCATGTTCCGCACCAGACGAACGGTATCCAACACCCTTGGGCCGCGGTCTATCAGGTCTCCCAGAAACACGGCTTTACGGCCTTTGGGATGGCGCCACATATCGCGGCCCCACAGCGCGAGGCTTGCGTCTTCGGAGCGAGCTTGATCGGTTCTTGTGTAACCCAGTTGCGTCAGCAGCTCCTCCAACTCGTCGCGGCAGCCGTGAATGTCGCCGATGATGTCAAACGGCCCGCGCTCCTCGCGCTTATCATTCCACAGCGGCATCCGCTCCACGGTGGCGGCGTCTGCCTCGTCGGGCGTCTCCATCACGAATACGTAGCGAAAACCTTCGCGGGAGAGTTTCTTGAGCGACCGCCGCAGTTGCGACTTCTGCTGAGCCACTACGTGCGGTCCGAACGTGCGGTCGTCCCGGCCGCGATTGCGCTCCCGGCACACTCGCTCGGACACGTTCAACACAACGGCCACCGGAAAGCAGTGATACCGGCGAGCAAGCTGCACCAGCGGCGCCCGAGCGGCGGGCTGCACGTTGGTCGCATCAACGACGGTCAGCTTCCCGCGGGCCAGCCGCTTGGCCGTGATATAGTGGAGCACCTCGAAGGCATCGTTGGTGGCGGACTGCTCGTTCTCGTCATCGCAGACCAGACCGCGGCAGTCATCCGACGAGAGGACCTCCGTCGGCAGAAAGTGCTTTTGCGCAAAAGTGCTTTTGCCCGACCCGCTGGGGCCGATTAACACCACGAGCGAGAGTTGGGGGATTTGGATGTGCATTACGCCGTCGGCCTTTCCCGCTCCATCACTCACGCGTAAACACTCCCATCTGCGTCGGCGGGCCAACGTGCTCGTGTTCCGCTCCCACCGGCAGCCGCCGGACCTGATAGCCGCGCCGTTCTCCGATGCGCGTCGCCCATTCGGCGAACTCTTCCCGGGTCCATTCGAATCGGTGGTCGGTGTGGCGAAAACGGCCTGCGGGGAGGGTCTCCCACATCACGTTGTACTCGCGGTTGGGCGTGGTGAGGACGATCGTCTGGGGCCGGGCGAACTCGAAGACGACCCGCTCAAAGGCGGCAAGGCGGGGCGCATCGAGGTGCTCGATGACTTCCACCACCGCGGCGGCATCGAAGCCTTTCAGTCGCCCGTCGCGATACGTGAGCGAGCCGTGCAGCAGCTTGACCCGCTCCGCCTGCCGCTCGGGGAGCCGCTCCAACTTTAGCCGCTGCGCCGCGATCTCCAAGGAACGCATCGAGACATCCAACCCGACGATCTCTTCAAACTGTCGCTCCTTCATCAGTTCGCGCACCAGCTTTCCTTCGCCGCAGCCGAGGTCGAGTATGCGGCGGGCGCCGCTGGATCGCAGCGCCGCCAACACCGCTCCCAGCCGCTGCTCGTTCAGGCTCAGAGGTTTCTCCAGCGCCGCCTCCCGCCGGTCCGCGGGACGCTCGTCGTCCGCCGCTTCCGCCGGCGCCTCCTCTTGCACGAGGCGGGCCAAAGCCGCGCGGTACAGGCTCGGCTGAAACTTCAGGTACCGCCGCGCGATGGCCTCTTTCTTCGGATGCCGCGCCAGCCACCCCTCCCCTTTCGCCATAAGCTTCTCCAACTCGTCTTCGCCGATGAAGTAATGCTTCTGGTTGTCGAAAACCGGGATCAGCACGTAGAGGTGCGTCAGCAGTTCAGAAAGCGTAGTCGCCTTGCGGACCGTCACCGAGTAATAGGGACTCTCCCCCCACTCAGGAAACTGCGCGTCCAAGGGATGACGCATCGCTTCCACTTCGTAGCCCAGCGGTTCAAAGACCTCGTGCAGGAACGGCTCACCCGCGCGGACCGGCAGCACGTCGATGCGGGCAGAGAGCGGGATCGGCGTCGTCGCCAACTCGGGCCGCTCCTTCGAGCGCCCCTGCATCGCCGAGCCGAACACCCGCGCGATCGCCACGCTGAGCAGCGATGAAGCGACATAGGGCCGATCGTTCACATACTGCGACAACAGAAAACTCTGGGGCCGGCGTCCCCGCACCATGCCCACCGGATCCACGTCGAGCAACAGGCAGGCCGCACAGCGATCCTCCGCCGCCTCGGGATAGAAGACGTGAGCCCTGCCGAAGCTCAAGTCGAACGATTGAAACCGTCCCGGGCGCTTGTGCAGCAGATAGCCCAGCTCCGTGGCCGGCGCATGGGTGGTGGAGATCGTCAGCAGCATCGGGATTCCTTCCGGAAGGGCCGGAGTGGGCCTATTCTATCGCGACACGCGACAGCGACGAGAGGTTCACCTCGCGGCGACCCCGATCCGGAGGAGGATCCGCTGCCGGTCCTGATCGATCATCTCGGGGTTGGATTGTCGACGCTGCGGTTCCACGGATTGCTTGCATCGAGTGGCTCGTCGTCTTTGCCTCTCGGCGTGAGGCACGGGCTAAAGCTGCCGGCAGTGGAAATGAGCCATCCGCGGCGCGTGCCACCCTCCAGTTCCCGCGGTTGCGCGATCTCAGCCGCAGGGGGCCGCAGAAATCCGCCTGGGGGATTGACGTATTGTACTATACATGTGTATAATAGTTGCGTGGGCGTGGCGGTGGCGGGGACACCGCCAAAATTGACATCAACAGGCGGGAATGGGTTAGAATGGGTACCGGTCCCTCCTTCCCCCCCCCCACCTTTCTCGATTATGTTGCGAGTCGCCTGCTTTGCCGCGTCGCTTGCGGTGTTGTTCTTCTACGACGGAGATTCACTTCGCGCCGAGGAGCTGTCGCCGCCGAACGTGGAGTTTTTCGAGAAGAAGATTCGGCCGATCTTGATTCAGCGTTGTTACGAGTGCCATTCGGCCGAGGCGGATGAGCCGGCGGGGAATCTGCTCTTGGACCGCAAGGCGGGCTGGGTGCAGGGGGGCGACTTGGGGCCGGCGATCATTCCCGGCGACCCCGAGGAGAGCCTGCTGATCGGGGCAATTCGCTATGCCGAGT
>JAHWKS010000621.1 GCA_019347795.1 Planctomycetota bacterium
CGTGCCGCGATCGGCCGAGTTGCCCTGAAACTTGTCGAACGGCGTCAAAACAATTATCGCAAACGCTAGCTGACCCCGAGGAGCGTGAACCGGTGGACGAAACGCTATACATAAGAATTCGCGGCCGGGTGCAAGGGCCGTTTGACCAGGAAAAGCTGCAGCAACTGGCGCGGCGCGGGCAGTTGAGCCGCATTCATGAGGTATCGCCGGATGGCGCTGCGTGGCGCAAGGCCGGTGATTACCCGGAGTTGTTCGTTTCATCCGCCCCCAGCAGCGGCGTCAGCGGCGTGAATCACGGACGACAATCGTCCCCCGCGCTCGCCCCTGCGGGTTCCCCGGCCGCGGCCGAACCGCAGTGGTATTACGCCCGCAATGGTAGTCAGCACGGTCCCACGCGATTTGCGGAACTGCAGCAACTTGCCGCAACCGCGCAATTGGCGCCGACTGACGCGGTCTGGTGCGAGGGGATGAGCGAATGGACCGCGGCCCAAGGCGTGCGGGGATTATTTCCAGCTTCGCCCGCGCCGGCCGAAGCCACTCGGCAGCGCGGGGCGCGCGGAGACGAGGACGATCGGGCGCCGTCGTCAAAGCTTAGCGCCGGCTTGGGCCGCACAATCGGCGATTCGCAAACGTGGGTGATGTTCATCGTTGTCTTCGGCTACATCTTCGCCGGCCTTATGATCACCGGCGGGGTATTGCTCATGATCGGCATTGCCGACGACAACGTGAACGCCGGCTTCATCGGCACCGTGCTGATGTGGTTTCTCTACGCCGGCGTCCTCATCACCGGGAGCGTGCTATTGAATCGCTATCACGGCGCCGTGGTGCGATTCCTGCAGTCGCGCAGCGAAGCGCGGCTTGATGCTGCACTGAGACGACTGCGATCGTTTTGGATTTTTATCGGAATCGTGCTGATCGTCATTACGGTGAATATGGTCGTCGGCATGGTATTCCTGTTCTCAATGGCCGCTTCATTTGCCGACATGTTTTCGTGAGTCGGGCACAGTCCGCGAGTGTCTCATGTCGCTTCCCAGCCAATACGAATCACGCAGCGGCGACGCAGTCTCGACTCGCGCGCCGCCGGAGGGAGCCGCGCAACTGTCCTGGTCGCGGCAGGACGTCGAGCAGCGGCTGGGCCTGCGCGGCGCGAGGTTCACTCGCGTCAACAGCCGCTTGACGTTCCTGATGGCTGCGGCAGCGACCGTCGCCTTCTACGCCGCCCTGACGCCTTTGGCTGCCACCCGCGTCGCGGCGATGTTCACCGAGCGTGGTATGACGCCCTACTTCATCAGCTTCTTCACCTTTTGGGCGCTGGCGATTTTGCTGGTGAAGTGGCGGAAGCTGGCGCTCCAGCGAAAGAGCCTGCTCTACCGCGTGGTCCCAGAGGACCATGGCTTTGTGCTCTCGGCAACAACGGTCGATCTGGTTTTTGACCGTATGTACGCCACGGTGGATGAGCCGTCGAAATTCATACTGTTCAACCGCATCGTCGTGGCGCTTTCCAATCTGCGAAATCTGGGACGGGTGACCGATGTCGACGAAATTCTGCGGTCGCAGGCGGAGCATGACGAGTCGATCATGGAAACCAGCTATTCTCTGCTCGTGGGATTTGTCTGGGCAATTCCCGTGTTGGGATTCATCGGCACCGTGCTGGGGCTTTCGCAGGCGATCGGCGGATTCGGCGCCGTCCTCGGCGAGAGCCAGGAAGTCAGCCAAATCGCCGGTTCCCTCAGAACGGTGACCGGCGGCCTTGCCACTGCGTTTGAGACAACGCTCGAGGCCTTGGTTGCAGCTCTGACGATTCAGATTCTTCTTACGTTCCTGCGCAAGTCCGAGGAAGAGTTCCTGGATGATTGCGCGGAATATTGTCAGCGGCATGTGGTCAACCGACTGCGAATGACGCCCTTTGAAGCGGAGGCGAACTAGCCGTGACGCGCCGTTCGCATCGTCGTCCTGCTTTTTCCTTGTTCGCGTTTCAGGACATCATTACGTCGGTGACGGGCGTCGTAATCCTCACGACCCTGTTGTTAACGCTTGAGCTGATTCAACGTGAACTCGCATCCGCGGCACACGTTCCTCCACAAGTCCACGCTACTTTGTCACGGGAGATCGAGGAAGCCGAACGAGAACTTGGTCGGATGATGGAGGAGGTTCGGCGCAGCGAGCAGAAACTCGCTGATGTCGAGGCAGTCGCGGGGGGGCGCATCGAAGCGACCATCGCTCAATTGCGCCAGGAAATCGTGCAACTTCGCGACGCCGCGTCGCGCTGGAATTCGCAGGAACAGCTTCTTGCAAAGCAACGCGATCAGTTGCGTGCAGAAAACCGTCAACTCGACCCGAAGCAAGTCGAATTGGCCCAACTACAACGCGAGGCAGTCCGGGCGCGAGAAAAAATCGAGGAGTTGCGTAATTCGAATCGGCTCATCTATAACCCAGTGGCGGGGTCTGGCAAGACGGCGTGGCTGGTTGATTTATCGCCCGAACGATTGCTCGTCGCAGCCGTCGGTCGCACCGAGCCGCCCGTGCAGTTGTCGGCTTCGGCGAGTTCCTGGCAACGCTCCAACTTCGTGCGTTGGCTGGCCGACCGTGATCCCCGAATCGATTATTTCGTGTTACTGGTGCGCCCGGACGCGACAGACGTGTACGAAGAGGTTCGGACGATTCTGGAACTTCGCAATTTCGATCTCGGAATCGACCTGATCGGCTCTGATGCTACGGTCGTCGATCCGAGTAAGGGTACGGGCTTCTAGATGCGACGACGCTCTCATCCTCCCGATAGCCTCGACCTGCTGCTCGATACCATCACGAATGCGTTCGGCGGAATCCTTTTTCTCGCCATCCTGGTAGTTTTGCTGCTCCAACTTAGCCGGCAGCGACTTGCCTCCGATGTGACGCCGGTAGCACGAGATGGGAACCGTCTGGCCCAACTTCACGCCGAGATCGAAATGCGTCGTCGAACTCTCGAAACGCAGGAGAAGCTTCTCGATCCGTTTTCTCCGGAAGCAGCTCAAAAGGCACTTGACGATATCGAATCTTTGCGCGCTTCTCGCGAAGCGCTCCGAATCCGAATTGCCGCCGCTCGAGATTCGATCAGCCAGTTGCAGTTGGAAGTTGCAGAAGCCGAAGCGGCGCCGGTGAAGCTTGCAGAAGCGACTGAGAAAGCTCAAGAACTATTGGCGACGGAACAGGAAGCGTTGAAAAGCGAAATTGCGTCTCGCCGTCAGACCGCTCGATTGCCGCGCCTGCGTTCGACAAGCAAGCTGGAAACGGCCGCTGTTTTGCGCTATGGCCGGTTTTACCTTGTGCATCGCAACGGAGACTTGATCAATCGACGGCTAAATGCGGATGATTTCGTCGTGACGCAGGAAGATGGTGCGAGCATTACCATCGTGCCTAAGCCATACGCCGGCTTGCCAGTGAACCAGACTCAGGAGTTCAAAACCCGCCTGCGCGCGCGCCTTGCCGGTCACGACAGCCGGACAGTTTATTTGGCCATCGGCGTCTGGACCGATTCGTTCGGCGACTTCGTTCACCTCAAGAATGCTCTCGTGGAGCTTGGCTTCGAATATCGCCTAATCCTACTTTCGGAGGGCGAAGCGATCATCCAAGGCAACGTCGCGAATCCGCAGGTTCAATGAGAAGGGGTAACCGGGGAAGCGTCCTCGATCCGCAAATCCGCCAGCGCCTCCGCGGCGCCGTCGAGCAATGGCTGCGGGAAATCCTCGATCCGCGCCCCGAGCTGATCGTTCCCGACTATCTGCAGGAGACCCGCGGAGTCAAGTTCGGCAACATCATCCTCGGGATCTTCCGCAAGCACCCTGACCGGCCCGGCGTGTATCAGTATTGGAAATCGCATACGCCGATCTCTACCGCGACCTGCACTTTCAGGACGAGCTCCGCCAGGCCCGCACCGTCGTCGATCACTTCGACGCCGTCGCCGGCATGCTCCGCGCGCCGGCTGTCGAAGGCCCGCCCTGACCGTCGCCGCCGCTTGCGCGACGGCGCCGGGAAAGCCGCTGCTCTGGTTGCGATCAGGCGATGTCGGGCAGCTCGAATCCCTTGCGGTGCTCGCGGCCGACGTACCGATTCGCCTCTTCGTCGTCGAAGGTCTCCGTTTCGGGGTGGAACCTCAGCTTCTTGCCGGTGCGGCAGGCGCGGTTGCCGGCATGGCGCAGCTCGGTGCTGGGATGCCGGGGGTAGAGCTCGTGGTTGAGCGTGTCGGGGGTTCGGGTGCGCACCGCGTCGAGGACGTTGCGAGCGTGCGCCTGCTGGCCGGCGTCGCTGCTTGCCTCCTTGAGCGCCTTGCCCG
>JAHWKS010000622.1 GCA_019347795.1 Planctomycetota bacterium
CAGCGACCTGTTCTCGGTAGCTTCACTCGCCGCATGATCGCACTCCCCCGCGTTGCTCGCCTCGTCATCGTCTTCGCCGTCCTTCCCGCGGCTTCGGCCCTGGCCGATTGGCCGGAGTTTCGCGGTCCCACGGGGCAGGGGCACAGCGACGCTGCCGATTTGCCGCTCACGTGGAGCGAGAAGGAGAACGTCGTCTGGAAGACGGCGATTCCCGGCCGGGGTTGGTCGTCGCCGGTGGAGCGGGAGGGGCGGATCTGGATGACCACCGCGATTGAAACGCCCGCCACGCCCGAGCAACGCGAGAAGAAGCTGGCCGAGGCGCCCAATCCCGACGGGCTGGAGATCGCCGGAAGCGTCTCGATGCGGGCCGTGTGCGTCGATTTCGCCGACGGCCGGTTGCTGCACGACATCGAGCTGTTTCACGTCGAAGGGCCCGATCCGGTCCATTCGCAAAACAGCTTCGCCTCCCCCACGCCGGTGCTTGATGAAGGGAAGGTCTACGTCCACTTTGGCACGTACGGCTCGGCCTGCCTCGATGATAAGAGCGGGAAAGTCGTGTGGACCAACCGCGAACTGAAGTGCGATCACCAGAACGGCCCCGGCTCTTCGCCCATCATCTGGCGGGACCTGTTCATCGTTCACTGCGACGGCATCGACGTGCAGTACGTGGCGGCGCTGGATAAGGCGACCGGCAAGCTGGCGTGGAAGACCGGTCGCAGCGGAGAACTGAACGAACGCGAGCCGCTCCGCAAGGCGTACTGCACGCCGCTGGTGGTGGAGCATGAGGGCCGGCCCCTCTTGATCTCCCCCGGCGCCGATTGGGTCTACGGCTACGATCCCGCCGCCGGCAAAGAGCTTTGGCGGGCCAGTTACGGCAAGCTCGGTTTCTCGAACGTCCCGCGGCCGGTGGTCGGGCACGGCATGATCTACATTTCCACCTGCTTCGTGTCCCCCAGCATGTTGGCGGTTCGCTACGACGGCGCCGGCGACGTGAGCGACACGCATCTGGTGTGGCGGAATGATCGTCAGGCCCCGCGGATGCCGTCGCCGCTGTTGGTCGGTGACGAGCTATACATCGTCAGCGACAACGGCGTCGCCACCTGCTTGGACGCCCGGACCGGCGACGAGCATTGGGCCCGGCGGCTGGGCGGCAACTTCAGCGCCTCGCCGCTCTACGCCGACGGCCGGATTTATTTCTCGAACCGCGAGGGGACGACGTTCGTCCTCGCCCCCGGCCGCGAGTTCAAGCTGCTGGCCGAGAACATGCTCGACGGCGGCTTCTACGCCTCGCCCGCGGTGGTCGAGAAGTCGCTCATTCTGCGGACCGACAAGGCCCTGTACCGGATCGAGGAAGCTCGCCCCAGCGGCGAGTGAGCGAGACCGCAATGCACCCGATTCCCTTCCTCCTTGCACAAGCGGACCAGGCCGGCAACGGCGCCGAGGAACTCGTCGATCCCGGCGGCTGGGAGTTCTGGGTCGCCTTGGGCATCGGCGCCTTGGTGCTGGCGGTGGTGGTGTCGGTAATCCTCATCGTCAACTACGGCAAGACGTGGTTTCAGGCGTACATGTCCAGTGCCGACATCGCGCTCTGGAGCCTGATCGGCATGGACCTGCGGCGGGTGCGGAAGCAGGTCATCGTCCAGGCCAAGATCACCGCCGCCCAGGCCGGCCTGGACATCAACCGTAAGACCGGCATCAGCACGCGGCGGCTGGAGGCCCATTTTCTCGCGGGGGGCGACGTGCATCGCGTGGTGAGGGCGATCATCGCCGCGCACCGGGCGCGGATCGACCTGGACTTCGACCGCGCCGCCGCGATCGACCTGGCCGGTCGGGACGTGGTGGATGCCGTGCAGACGAGCGTCCATCCCAAGGTGATCGACTGTCCCGACCCCCGCCGCGGCAAGGCCACGCTCAGCGCCATCGCCAAGGACGGCATCGAGCTGCGGGTGAAGGCCCGCGTCACGGTGCGCACGAACATCGAGCAGTTGATCGGCGGCGCCACGGAAGAGACGATCATCGCCCGCGTGGGCGAGGGAATCATCACCTCGATCGGCTCCTCCGCAAAACATTCCGACGTGCTGAAGAACCCCGATCGCATCTCGAAGGCGGTGCTGCAGCGCGGGCTGGATGCGCACACGGCGTTCGAGATTGTCTCCATCGACATCGCCGACATCGACGTGGGCGAGAACATCGGCGCCCGCCTGCAAGTCGATCAGGCCGAAGCCGACACCCGCGTCGCCCAAGCCCGCGCCGAGCAGCGCCGCGCCGAAGCGGTGGCCGTCGAGCAGGAAAACAAAGCCAGCGTCGTCGCGAATCGGGCGCAGGTGCTCTTGGCGGAGGCCGATGTTCCCAAGGCAATGGCGGATGCGTTCCGTAAGGGGAATCTGCAAGTCGACGGACATGCATAGGTCCGGCTTGCCGAGCGGGCGGCCGGAGGGACCTTGGACCATTGATCGACGCCGGTTCGCCAATCCAGGCGCCATCGGGGCGCCGGAGCTTACTACGACGCGTTCGGGGACCCAGCGACTCTCCCACCCGCGCACCGACGATCCGTCCCAATCCGCACGCTTGCCCTGCGACCTCCCGGAAATCTATAATGGCCGGCGATCGCGGAACGGCGGACCACAAGATCGAACGCCCAGAGGCTCCGCGCTTTGTTCAACAGGATTCTATCCCTCCTGCCGCCGCCAATAATTGCTCGGCAAGTCCGACCATGCCGCGGCGACAGAAGGGATAGAACCCAATCGTTATGCAGCAAGGTCGATGACTCGATGACCGAACCGATTCGACCACATCCGAAGAATGTTGACGGTCCGTTCTACGTCGAATACGGGTGCTGCACTGCCTGCGACGTCCCAATGCAAGAAGCCCCGAATCACTTCGCCTACGACGCCGACAACCACTGCTATGTTTGCCGGCAGCCGCAAACTGCTGCTGAGACAACCGACATGATTGGCATGGCATGGATAACCGAATTTCAGTGCATTCGTTATCGCGGCAATGATCCCAACGTTCTCCGGCGATTTGCAGAACTCGATCTTCGCGATATATGCGATGTTGAACCGCCGCGACATATCGCGCCGATAATCCGCAACCACGTCAAATTCACCATCGCAAATCCGCCTACAGTCGCAACGCCGCAACAACTCGCTGATGAATTCATCAAGCACCTGAACTCACAGAGCAACGAATGGCGTCAGTTCAAAACCACTCCAATTCACACGCCGGCCGATTCGGCCTCGCTGGAATTTTCGTGGTACGACGATCACTTTCACCCGATTGTGTTCGATGCCGTACCGGGTGCGCCGGGTGTTTGGCATATTTATTACCCACTCACGAACGATCTCGGTGACCACGGGGTCGGCAATGTCATTTCGTTTTGGCTCTCACGTAATCCGGGCAGGTTTACGGAGATTCGTTGGTATAGTGATACCGATTGGCAAGGTGCAAAGATCGGCCAATCGACACGCATTTAATGAGGGACTCGACCGCCTCGTTGTTGCGGCGTCTGCGTTGGCCGCGTAGGTTTCGCTCGCCAAACGGCCCTACAGCGTCGGCTCTTTCCAATCGGGGATGCCGGTCGTCTCGGTCTGTTTGCGGTAAAGCTCGTGGTACGGCCGCGTGGGAGACATCGGCGCCTCCTCGTTGACCATCATCGGCCGGGTTTCTTGCCACCAGGCGTCGTAGGCGGCGCGCATCTTTTCGGCGACTTCGGGGTGCTGCTCGATGATGTTCTTCATCTGGCCGGGGTCCTGCTCCATGTCGTACAGCGCGTCGTTGTTCACGAAGCGGTAGCGCTGGTTGCGGACCGAGAAGTTGCGCCATTGATATTCGTCCGGGTCGGCCCCGGTGGGCCAGCGGCCGACGTGGGTGAAGAGGTAGCGGTCCTCCCACTTCGCATTCGGATCCTTGATGAGCGGCAGCAGGTTGCGGCCTTCCACCTGGTCTTTGGGCGTCTCGGCGCCGGCGAGGGCCGCCAGGGTCGGCAGGATGTCGAGGTGCGCCGCGATGCGGTCGATGTCCCGCCCCGGCTGGATGCGGCCGTCCCAGCGGACGAAGAACGGCACGCGCACGCCCCCTTCGTCGGGACTTCCTTTCAACCCTTTCATTCCCGCGTTGTAGAACTCCAGCGGCGTGCCGTCGGGCAGGCGGCCGATCGGCCTGTTGCGATTCCCCGAGCCGCCGCCGGTCATGCCGTTGTCGGACATGAAGATCACCACCGTGTTCTCCAGCAGCTTCCACTCTTCCAGCTTGCGCATCAGCCGGCCGACGTTCTCGTCGATGTTCTCGATCATCCCGTAGAACC
>JAHWKS010000623.1 GCA_019347795.1 Planctomycetota bacterium
TTGGAGCACGCGCACGGGCGAGTTCGCCTGCGGCGCGCCCTGGCGGTCCACCACTTTGCCCTTGAGCACGCCGCCGCGGGCCAAGGCCACGTCGGTCACCAGCGGCTGAGCCGCGCGAGCCAGTTGCCCCACGAACATGCCGAGGCACGCCAGAGCAACCGCCGCGCCCTGAATGAATCCGATCTTTTTCATGGTCTACTCCGTTTCAAGTCGAGTGGCGTCGAATAACAACGAGCAACGATTTTCAGGTTCGGCGAGTCGAATGAGCGCCGCGCGACCGAATACATGCGTTTCGCCCCGGCGCATTGGTTGTCCGAAATATCGTATCGGCCGCACCAACGTACAACTGAAAACAATTGCGACGAAAAGCTCGGGTTTTGCCGCCTGGGCCGACTATGCCTTACCTCCGCCAGCCCCGGAAGTGCTCCACGTACTGCGCCTCGACATCGGGCAGGCGCCTTCGCAGCCGCTGGCTCAACTCGCCCGGCGGCGCACGCGCTGCAATGTCGTGCAGAAAGTGGATCAATTCCTCGCGGGCCGCCGGCGGACCGTGCAGCATAAAGTGCACCCACGACCAGGCAGCGCGATACTCCCCCGCGCCCATCTCCGCTAAATCCGTCAATTTCTCCAAGCGATCCATCCGCGGCGCCCCCTTGATCCACAGCGATCGTTGCACCGCCCGCAGATGCGGACTGTCGTTCTCTCGGTCGGCCGACGGCGGCTCGAAATACTCGGCCAGGCCCTCATCCAGCCAGAGCGGCACCATGGGCAGCGCCCCGTGGAGCACCGCGTGCGTCGCTTCATGGCGAAGGTCGATGGGCAGCTCCTCGCCGCGATGGGCGAATACCATCCCCGGCCCCCGGTCTTTGATGAACAACGCCGGCCGCGACGGCGCCGCCGGAAAGTAGTGGCTTACATATCGCTTGTACGTGGAAGACTTTGCGAACAGGTACACGTGGATCGGCTCGTGCGCGGGCCGCACGTGAAGCTCCCGCACCACGTCGTCCTGCAACCGCGTCAGCTCGCTTAAGAGCGCCTCGTACGGCTCTAGGGAAAAATCGGCGTGGCAGAAGAACGGCCCTGCCTGCCGCTCATCCGGCCAGCGATTCGCGGCCCATGCGGAGCGGCCTCCGCTGAGGACCACGACCACCGCCGCGACCGCCACGCATCGCCGCGCGAATCCTGCTCTTCGCACAAAGCCCCCTGGATTGTCCTGGAGATTGCTCACCCTGCCTGCCGCCATGCCCGCCATCCGCCCCATCGAGATTTCGTTTTCGGTGTCGCTCGCCCCGCGGCCACGTCGCGCCCCGCGGCGACGGCCGCCGGATTGTGACAACAAAACTGCACCGCTGCCGACCAATCCACCAACTCCGCCACTCGCTCAAAGGCCCTCCCCATGAGCGGACGCCGCGATTTTGAACTGTGCGCGTCGGTGGCGACGAAATGCGTCAGCCCCTGCTCCAACATCCATTCGGAAAGCTGCTGGCAGTGCGGTCCGAAGGTTCCCATTAAGCTCCCCGCGGTGATCTGCATCAAACAGCCGCGATCCACCAGCGGGCCCAGAATCTCTCGGCTCTCCAGAATTCCTTGATTTCGCTCGGGATGCGAGAGAATGCCCACCATTCCCAGCGACGCCAGGTCGTCCAGCACGGGCTCCAGCGGAAAGTACATCTCATGCGGCAGCTCCAACAGGACGTGCTTCCGCCGGTCGGCCAAGGACATCACTTCGCCCGTGCGAAGCTTGGCGATCATCTCCGCTTCGATGCGCACGTCGCCGCCGGGCAACACGCGCAGCGGCACGTCGTGGTCGTCCAGAAACTGCTGAAGCTGCCGGGTGCGGGCGCGGACCACATCGCCCGTGTTGTGTCCGTAGGCGCCAAGCTGGTGCGGCGTGACCACGATGGTTCCCGTCCCGTCAGCGGCGGCCATGCGGGCCATCGCCAGCGATTCCTCCCACGACCTGGCGCCGTCGTCGATGTCGGGAATCAGATGGCAGTGAATATCGACGAAGGGTTCCACGTGCTCCATCGCCGGTGTTTTCCGAAAGCAGGAAGAGAATCGCCCCAGAGATTCGCCGCGGTGAACCGCTGCCCCTCAAATCGCGCGGGCGGAGAGTAGCGATGCCGGCGCCGCCGAGTCAAGAGCAACTCGGGCGAAAGCGATCGCTTTGCGTTATGAGGAATCCCAGGCGAGGCGCGTCACTCGCCGAAATCCTCCAGCAGCAGGTCACCGATGTCGAGGGGCGTCTCCTCGACGATCCGGCAACGCAGCCGCACCAGCTCCAGCGGGGCGCCCTTTCGAGAGACGAGCACGCGATTGTAAGCCCGGCAGTAGCTCTCGGGGACGCGGCGGAACATGCTGCAATGATAAATGTGGCCGGCTGCATCCCGAGCGGCGTAAAGGTCAATCTCGCGATGTTGCTCGCCTTTCGCCATGATTATCACCCGTGCAGGTTGTATGATGCCCGATTGTTGGGGGTCCGTCAAGTTCTTTCGCGGACACGATTTGGCCTGCGCGGCCGGTGCTTGCTTCGCCGCGCAGGGTCTGTCACGCTGGGGACCGGGCGCGACGATGGGAGGGACCGGCGGTGGCGTATCGACTGCGTCGAAAAGAATCCCTGGAAGAGGCGATCCGCCGCATCGCAGCGGAGCAGATCGATAAGGCGCTGGCGGAGATCGAGGATAAGGCGCTGGACCGCGTCGAAACCGTCCACCAGGTCCGCAAGCGGTGCAAGAAGCTCCGCGGATTGCTCCGGCTGGCGCGGCCGGAGTTTGAGAATATGTACCAACGCGAGAATGCGTGCTTCCGCGATGCGGCGCGGACGCTCTCGGCGGCGCGCGACGCCGACGTTCTGATCGAGACGCTCTCGAAGCTGGCCGAGCACTTTAAGGAGCAGACAGACGAATCCTCCGTTGCCGGAACGCGCGCGGCGCTGGAGCGAAACCGCCGGCAACGCCTCGAGGAAAACGGCGACCTGTCGGCCCGCTTGGAGCAATTCACCGAAACGATGCGGGAGGCGCGGCGCCGATCCGCCGCCTGGTCGCTGAATGACGGCGGATTCTCCGCGATCGCGGGGGGCGTGGAGAAGACCTATCGCCGCGGCCGGCGGGCGATGCGGGCCGCCTACGCCGACCCGACGGCCGAGCGATTTCACGAGTGGCGTAGACGGGCCAAGTATCACGGCTATCACATGCGTCTGCTCCGCAATCTGTGGAAGCCGGAGATGACCGTCCGCCGGGAAGCGTGCGATGAGTTCTCGGACCTTCTCGGTGATGAGCACGACCTGGCCGTGCTGCGTGCGACGCTGCAGTCGGGAAATCTGGAGATCGAAGACGATCGCGACGTGGAAGCGCTGATCGGCCTCATCGACCGCCGTCGCGTGGAGCTGCATGCCGCCGCGAGGCCCATCGGAGAGCGCCTCTTCGCGGAGAAGCCTTCCTGCCTGATCCAGCGATTCAAGGGATACTGGGGGACATGGAAGAAGAAGGCCGGCCAAGGACGACTGGCAAGGATCTGAACGTCCAGCTTGCCGTCCCTCGCGGCGTCTGATGAAATGCGTATGGCGGTCGCTGCAGCTTCTTGGGGCGGAAAGGATCGACGTCGTGATCATCGGGGTTCCTGCGGAGATTAAGCGTGACGAGTATCGCGTGGCGATGTTGCCGGTGGGGGTCGAGGAGCTGACAGGCGCCGGGCATACCGTGCTCGTGCAGGCGGGGGCGGGTTTGGGCTCGGGCCTGGCGGACCACGAGTATCTGCGGGCGGGAGCGGAGATGATTGCCGAGGCGGCGGAAATCTTCGAGCGGGCCGAGCTGATCGTGAAGGTCAAGGAGCCGCAGCCGGAGGAGTGGCCGATGCTGCGTCCCGGGCAAGCGGTCTTCACCTACTTTCACTTCGCCGCCGATCGTGAGTTGACCGAGGCCATGATGCGAAGCGGCGCCGCATGCGTCGCCTATGAGACGCTCCGCGACGAGCAAGGGCGGCTGCCGCTGTTGACCCCCATGAGCGAAGTCGCCGGGCGAATGAGCATCCAGGAAGGCGCCAAGTATCTGGAGCGGCCGCAGATGGGGCGGGGAATTCTGCTGGCCGGCGTGCCGGGCGTGGCGCCGGCGCACATCACGGTGCTCGGGGGCGGGATCGTCGGCGCCAACGCCGCCAAGATCGCCGCCGGCTTCCGGGCAGACGTGGCGATCCTCGACATCAACATGGACCGCCTGCGATACCTCGATGACATGATGCCGGCCAACGTAAACGTCCTCTTCAGCGACCGCCACGTGATCCGCGAGGAGCTGAAGCTGGCCGACC
>JAHWKS010000624.1 GCA_019347795.1 Planctomycetota bacterium
TCCGCATCGACGGAGGACCTCTGCAAGAAGCTCAGCAGTGACGACGGGACGAACCTACAGTCATACACCAGCTACTTCACTGTGCCGGAACTCAAGGCAATTGCGGGCGTGTTCGGCCTTGACGCGAAGGGGAAGAGGAAAAACGAGCTGGACGCGGCCGTTTGGGGATTCGTCCAGGACTACGACAAGATCACGCGCGCTCTAACGTATGGGGACGTGTTTTCGGATCGGCGCGCCGCCGACTTTCCGACCCGCTTGCGCAACTGGATGGAGGCGCGTCACAGCACGAAGAAGCTCGCCGATCTCTCGCCTGGAGAGAACACTCTTTGGTTAATTCGCTACGCTCTGATGGACATCCACGGCAACAGCTTTCCGGGCTTCTTTGAAGGCGGCAGCGACGATCGACCGGAAATGTTCATTCGGGCGTTGCGCGACATCGGGGCTAACAAGTCGGCAAAGGCGATGGTGGATATTGGCAAAATCCTGTTCGGCGGAGACGTGCCGACGACGCGAGAGGCGCGACTGCAGGCGCTGATGCTTGCAGACGAAGATGAAGCTGATGCGTTTGAGATTCGGCTGGAGAGATGTCGGAAGATTTGGGAGAATGCCGGCGAAGACATTGCGGCTCTTTCCGTCCGCTTTGCGGCGAAGAATCCTGACCGCTTTCGACCGGATTGATGCTACGTTTTTTCCTGCGCTCACGCGCTATTCCTAGCCGCTCGCTTTCAGTACGCAAGGAGATTCCTCGCTACGCCAACACTTGCCCGGGCGCGGCTTCGATCACCCGCATGCTTTTCCAGCGGCCGCCGCGGAAACGGAAGAGAAAGCAGACGGCCATGGCGATGATGTACGCCGAGGCGAACACCCACGCCCAGTAGACGCTGGCGCCGGTGCGGACCACGAAGAACGTCGGCGCCACCATCATCGGCCAGGCCAAGGCGAAGGTGAGCAGCGACACGAACCGCGTATCTCCCGCGCCCCGTAAGGCGAAGGAGAACGTCACGTTCACCGAGTCCGCCAGCGAGTAAACGGCCACGCACGCCAGCAGCGACGGCATGACCGCCGCCACGGCCGCAAACGTCTCCGGATCGCGATCTCCTTCAAACATCTGCACCAGCAGGTTCGGGAAGAAGAGATACAACGCGGCCACAATCGCCATGTATCCGAAGACCCATCGCAGCCCGGTGTAGACGGAGCGCTCGGCCAGGTCGGGACGATCGCCCCCCAGCTGTTGTCCGACGAGGATGCACACGGCCTGTCCCAAGCCCATCATCGGCAGGAAGGCGACCATGTTGAGCCGCACCGTAAGGGCGGTGGCGCCGGCCGCCGCTTCGCCCAGCCGGCCGACCAGTTGCACGAAGACGTGAAACACGAGCACGTCGAGGAAGACCTGGGCCCCCGCCGGGCCGCCGTAAACCATCAGCCGACGGAACAAGCCCGGCTCCAGGCGCCATCCCCAGAGCGTATTGAACTCATTGCGATATCGCGCCCGAAAGAACAGGCCCAGGGCCAACACGGCCGACGCCCACGATCCGGCGACGGTGGCCCAGCCGGCGCCGGCGATGCCCATTTCAGGGAAACCCGCCCGGCCGAAGATTAGCACCATCATCAGAGCGACATTCACCAGGGTGCCGGCGGCCTCGATGCCGAGCACGATCCACGTCTGGCCGCGTCCCGAGAAAAACCCGTTCACCGCCGCCATGATCAACATCGGCAGCGCGGCAAAAGACAAGCACCGCAGGTAGATCACCTCCAGCGACTGGAGCGCCGGCGTATGCCCGCCCAGAGCGATCAACTGCGGGGCGGCGGGAACCATCGCCAGGAACAACAGCCCGGCGAGAAGAGAAAAGTGGATCCCCTGCCAGACCGCCGGGCCGACGCGCTCCGGCCGACCGGCGCCGGTGTATTGCGCGACGAAGGTGGAGACGTAACCCGCTGTCACCTGGAGCAGCCCGAACGGGAGCCAGAACCACATGGTGGCGGGAAAGGCGGCCGCCATCTCTCGCGGATCATGCCAGGCGAGGAGGATGGTGTCCAGGAACACCTGGACCGTCATAAAGCTCTGACTGACCACCAGCGGCAGGGCCAGCGTCAAAAGCTCCCGGCTCCCGCCCGGCGGCGCGGCGCCGACCCGCCCCGGCGCCGACTCGGCGGCTAGCAGCGGCTCTTCGGCGGCGTCCTCCATGATCCCGCTGGTAGACATGGGTATCGCGTCTCACGTAGGGATGCCGCGCCAAAAGAGCGGACATAGCGGCATAGAGCGGCTGCCGAGCGGAAGGTTCGCCGACAATTCTGAGATTGTACCGCGAAAGTGCTGGCGACGAACTTGACCACGCTTCCGTCGGCGGAGGCGAGGAAGGCGGGACCGTGGCAAGGATGTCTTGCTCTCTCTGCTGATTCCCAGGCATTCTTGTCCAGTTGCCGGCATGTTTTCAACGGGGGGCGAAGCGGCCGTGCGGGCGCTCGGAGAGGCCGATCAAGCCTAGCCGTCCAGCTCCTTGGGCCGCCACACGTTCACCAGCCGGGCTTGCGACCAACCTTGGAGATCCGTCCAGGATGCGATGTCCAACTCGACCTGCGCCAGCGCCGCCGTGGGAAACCGCTCATGGGCGCCGGCGATTTGCGAAACCAGCTCCTCAAGTCCCGGGTTGTGAGCCACGATCATCGCCGACCGGCACGTCTCCGGCAGCGAGCACGCCGCCGCCAGACACGCCTCCGGAGAGGCGTGATACAACTCCCGCCGTTGCTCGACTTCGCCCGGGTAGCCCGCGCTGCGGGCGACCAGGTTCGCCGTGTCCCGCGCCCGCACAGCGGTGGACGAGAGAATCCGGTCCGGCGTGAGCCGCAACGCCGCCAGGAGTCGGCCCATCTGCGGCGCCGCTTGCCGTCCGCGATCGTTGAGCGGCCGCTCGTGGTCGGGCAGGGAGCCGTCGCTCCAACTCGACTTGGCGTGCCGCAACAGGAGAAGCGTCTTCATCGCCGTGGTTGTACCGGACCCGCGGGGCGCCCGGCAAGCGGCGCCGTCAACGCAGCCACGAAATAATGTCCGACGGTTTGAGATTCCCCGTCAAGCAGACAATCGCGAGAACGGCGGCGGCCACGAAGGCCGCGAAGATGAGGACATTCGCCGTCGAGTGCGGCGCCGCTTGCTTGTGCGGATCGAGACAACCGCGACGGCCGGCCGATCGCGGCCGATCGCGCCAGTCCTCCTCGCAGCGCCGCGCGCCGACCAGCACGCGATCTCCCTCCACCGCCACGCGGATGACCTCCACCTGGTGCTCCCCGGAGTGGACGATCAGCGTGATGATCTGTCCCGCCTTCAGCGGCGCTTCGGGAGACGTGGTGAACGAGAACCCGCCGGCCGACTCATCCACCAACTCCGCCCGCCACTTCTTCCACCCGAGGCGCACGAGGGCCGGCCGAAGCTCGTCGGTGACGCCAAAGCGGACGGAATGGCGAGAGTCTTCACTCATGCGCCGCCTCATAGGTACGCGCCGGCCCCTCCACAATCCTAGGTTGCCGGATGCGCCTCCGCGGCGGAGCGGAAGAAATCCGGCGATCGCCGGGGTCCGGTTGTGCGGGTTCTGCCGTACGTTCGCTCGGGTCGGAAGTCGAACCGTTAGAGACGGCCGGTGTTTCGCACCAGGCGGTAACCGCGAGTCCGGAGGATGATCAGCGTGGCGGCCAATAAGCCGCCGCTGAGGAAGAGCCAGCCTAGCCACCACCAGCCGACTTCGTACCAGCCAAGCAGCTCCCAATTCCGACGACGCCAGCCGCCGCCAGCCGCCATCACGGTCGCATTGTGAATGCTCCACGCCGCGAGGGCCGATCCAGCCACAAGTGCAAAGACGAAGCCAACGACAATCCTCGCCAGCCAGTGGCCGCGGCCGAGAGCGACCCACAAGGCGACGATGATTACGATGGCCGAGGTGGTCGCCACCGTCAGCTTCCAGAACATGCCGTCCCGCGCCAGTTGCTGGGCCGTTTGCCAGGACAGAAGATCGAGCGCTTTGCCCAGCCCCAGCAGCATGGCCAGCGCAGTCGTCCACACCAGCACGTGCCTGATGCCGAACTGGAGGCGTCGCTGCTCGGCGGCGGCGACCGCACTGGCTGCCGTCTCAATCCGCTGCAGCCGAAAGCCTCTCAACCGCAACAGGCCGCACAAGATCGCCAGCGTGACGACCTGAAGCACCAGCAGCTCCGTCCACATCTCGCGATTGGCGCCGTTGCCGAGCGACATCCACAAGCCCGTGATGCCGGCGGCGACCACCGTCGCCCGGTCGGTGGTGCTGCTGCGCAGAA
>JAHWKS010000625.1 GCA_019347795.1 Planctomycetota bacterium
GCCGGGCGATTGCGTCGGCGGTTCAGGTCGCCGATAAACCTCCGCAACGTGCGGCGACTTCCTCGGCGTTTTCGTCTGTTTTGCCTTAAGCTCGCGTCTAAGAAAGGAGTCGTCCACGTGCTCCCCCATCGTGCGAACCGCCGGCCGGATCATTTTGCCGCTTGCGAATCACGCCTGCTGACCCGGGTGCAAAGCCGCCTCCGCTCCAGCAGTTACTACCCGTTGCGGAATCTGGAGTGCGAGGTTCGCCGGGACGTGGTCGTGCTGCGCGGCCGGCTGCCATCGTTCTATCTCAAGCAGGTAGCGCAAGAGCTTGTGGGAAGCGTTCGGGGGGTGGCCGAAGTGGAAAACGCCGTGCACGTTCAGTGGTTGGACGCGGAATAGCCTGGCATGCGTCCTGTTCGCCGTACTTTACTTGAAAGGAGTTGAGTTATGTTGGTTGTCAATCGTCGTGCTGGAGAACGAGTCTATGTGGGCGAGGACGTAGTGATCACGGTTTGCGCCACGCGGCGGGGGCATGTCCGCCTGGGCATCGCGGCGCCGCCCGAGGTGCGCATCCTTCGCGAGGAGCTATCGGATCACTCTCTGAGCTCCAGCGAGGCGCCCCCGTCGCCGCTCCTTGCGACGGCGCTGCCGATCGCAGCCGCCGCGTCCTGACCTGGGAGGAGCATCCATGATCGCCCCCATCGGCCCGCGCGTCGGTGTAAACGCTGCCTTCTTTCGTGAACTGAAAGAAGACGATCCGGATCTGCTCTCTCTCGTCAGCCGCTTAGAGCGAGCAGCGAGCGCGTCTCGACCCGGCGCCGAGCGCTTGCTGCGCGCCGCGGACCTGGCGGATCGTATGCGCCGCAAACTTGCATCACGTTTCGAGTTGGAGGAAACGTTCGGCTACTTCGAACGGCCGCGCGACGTCTCGGCGGCAGTTTGCGACGCGGCGGCCGTGCTGCGCGCCGAGCATTGCGCCCTCTATGACGAGATTTGCGAGTTAGCTGACGCTCTCGCGTATTTGGCCTGGTCTGCCGCTTCCGAAAACATCAATTGCGACGCGGAGTTTTTCGCGATGGCCGACTTTTGCAATTCACTGCGGCGCCATGAGGAGGAAGAAGATGCGTTGATTGCGGTCGCATGGGAGAATCACGTCCCGAGACTCGCAGAGGATGTCACCCCGGTCGCCGGACCCGCGTTTGCAGCCCGCTAACGGTAAGGCGAGCGCACCGTGCTTAGGGCGGGAGGTGCAACCGACATGCGGCGCCTGATGCGTGTTGCGGAGTCGGCGAACGAGGCCGAAGTGCAACCGCCGGCAGAGCTCCACGATACTGGCCTATGGTCGCGCCGCCCGGCACTTGCTGGACGACTACCTGCGCGGCATGACGCTGCGGCGCGTCGAAGTGGACGAAATGTGGACGTTCGTAGGGAAGAACCAGGCCCACCTGACGGTAGACGAGCGCCGCGAGCGGCACGACATCGGCGACGTGTACCTGTGGACCTGCGTTGACCAAGACTCCAAGCTGATTGCGTCCCATTTGATCGGAAGCGTAGCGCCGACAACGCCCGGCGGCTCATGGTGGACCTTGCCCGCCGAATCGAAATCCCGCGGCCCCACGCCAGCGACGACCACCATTTCGAGCGGCGGCGCCCGGAACCCGTCATCATTTCAATCGCTGCGGGAAGCGGCGCTCTTCCGCTTACATGACCTCGCGGTCTACGAGCCGCCTTCTCACGTTTCCCACGGCGGCCAGCGGGCTGCATTCCTCAAGTCCTTGACGGCGCGAACCGCGAAACGCACGGGGGACGGGGCTCCGCTCTCATTGGCTCCGGCTGCGCCAGCAGGGGCCCAAGCCGGAAGCAACCGGGGAGGGCGCCACGGCGCGAGCTCCTCCTGGAGCCGTCAGACGGTCTCGAAGCCTTAGGCGGTGCGTCCGCTACGCCTTGTAGACCTTCTCTCCCGCCCCCGCCACGGCCCGTGTGGCGTTCCGCGTATCGACCACCAGTCGGGCGTAGCGGACCACAAACTCCCAGTCATAGGCCGAATGGTCCGTGGCGATCAGCACGCAGTCCTGCGAGGCGAGATACTCCGCGGTCAGGGGCTCGCTGGCCAGGCGCGGCGAGTCGTAGTGCCGCATCTCCGGCAGCATCTCGATGTGGGGATCATTGTAGCTGATCACCGCCCCGCGGGCCTGCAAGAGCTCCATCAGGCGGAAGGAGGGACTCTCCCGCGGATCATCGACGTCTTTCTTGTAGGCCACGCCGAGCACGCCGATGCGGCTGCCGCGAAGCGGTTTTCCTACGTCGTTGAGCGCCTCGGCGACCCGGTCCACGACGTACTGCGGCATGCTCGTGTTGATCTCGCCGGCCAGCTCGATGAAGCGGGTGGCCAGGCCGTGCTTGCGGGCCAGCCACGTCAAGTAGAAGGGGTCGATGGGGATGCAGTGCCCCCCGAGCCCCGGCCCCGGATAGAAGGCCTGAAACCCAAAGGGCTTGGTCTTGGCCGCCTCGATCACCTCCCAGACGTCAATGCCCATGTTGGCCAAGAGCACCTTCAGTTCATTCACCAGCGCGATGTTCACCGAGCGATAGGTGTTCTCCAGGATCTTGCAGGCCTCAGCCACTTCGCAGCTGGAGACGGGCACGGTCCGCACGACGGCCTGCGAGTACAGCAAATCCGCCAAGTCGCGGCTGGCCTCGTCGATTCCGCCCACGACCTTGGGAATCCCCTGAGCGGTGAAATCGGGATTCCCCGGATCCTCGCGCTCGGGGCTGTAGGCCAGGAAGAAGTCCCGCCCCACCTGGAGCCCCGACTCGGCCAGAATCGGCAGCACAACCTCGCGGGTGGTGCCCGGGTAGGTGGTGCTCTCCAGCACGACCAGCTGCCCGGGGCGGAGCGACTGGGCGATCTGCCGGGCGGTGGCCTCGATGTAGGAGAGGTCCGGATCGCGGCTGGCGGACAAGGGCGTGGGGACGCAGATCAGAATCGCGTCAGGCTCGGAGAGCAGACGCATGTCCGCGGTGGGAAGAAACTGCTCGTCCTCCAGCCACTGGGCGACCCACTCGGAAGGGACGTGGTGGATGTAGCTTTGGCCCGCCTGAAGGCGGCGGACCTTAACGGGGTCGACATCGAAGCCCAGCGTGCGGTAGCCCGCCTGGATGAAGGCCCGGATCAAGGGCAGGCCCACGTAGCCCAGGCCGATGATCCCGACCTTCGCCGTCTTGGCGCGGATGGCGTCCTGAAGTTTCGCTGGGGCGCCGTTCGTGGAGCGGTGAGCTTCACGCAAGGTCGCTGAGACCGTAGCCATAACTGGTTTCCTCGAAGTGAATGAAAAAAGAGAAAGAGCTTGTGCGGAAGGCGTAGCCCCGTCACCTCAGCGCGCCAGAGTGGGAAGGGAACGATGAGCCGATCGCAAGCCGACCGACGACGCGCTTGCGGCGAGGCGGGCGATTCAGCCGCGACGATGGGGCCGCGGTTGCGAGTCGCAACTCTCGGTCAAGAGCGTTGCTGACGCTGCGGGTGATGCGGTTGCTTTTGTTGGACGGTCTTGAGGGGCTGGCCTCGGGACGCTCGTCGCGCGAACGAACTCCATGGGAAAGCTTGCGTTCGTCGAGAGCGGGCTCGGCGAGCTCGGGTTCCGTCCACCCCTGGAACAGCATGTCTAATTGCGCTTAAACGTCAGGCGGCAGTAGAAGGTCGTGCGGCATCGGCGCATTCTCAATGAGCAAGAAGAGGAGGTGCGGCGCAGAGCAAAGGGCAACGCCGAAAAACAACCAGACGATCTCGTGCGTGCGGTCCCGACGAGGCCTCACAAGCGAACGGCGCGACGCGCTGCGGGCCATCGAAGCGAGCCTCGCGTGCGTCCCGTCCCTCAGTCCCGGCCCTACACACGGCAGGCGCCCGAGCGAGCGCAAGCCTCCGCGGATGGCGACTTTGATCCAAAGCCGATCCCACCGGAAGACGCGCTCGCAAGGAAGCGTGGAGCGGAGCGAACGCGGACTTACCTCCGCGTATGGAAAGCGAACGAATCGGCAGGCGCGTCTCGCAGTCGCGGGGCGCGGCGATCTCTCTCGGTAAGGATGGGCTCTGTGGCGGGCCAAGGAATGCCAAGTTCCGGATCGTTCCACAAGACGGTTCGTTGGGCTTCCGGATGATAGAGGTCCGTGCATTTATAAGCGAACAAGGTGGTTTCGCTCGTAACGCAGAAGCCATGGGCAAAGCCGGGAGGAATGTAGAGCTGCCGCTTGTTCTCGGCCGACAGGACCACCGAGATCCAACGCCCAAAGGTCGGCGACCCGCGACGGACA
>JAHWKS010000626.1 GCA_019347795.1 Planctomycetota bacterium
GTCCCGGCCCACGAAAAAGCGGCCGAGATGGCGCCGGACAACCCGACGATCTTGCTCGACCTGGCGATGTCGCTGGTGCGCTGGCGACGCGACGCCGCCCGAGCCCGGGAGTTCTGGGAGCAGGCCAAGACGCACGCCTTGAGCGACACGCTGGAAACCTTTGCCCGTATGATCGAAGGCATGATCGCCGTGGAGTCCGGCGAAGCGGAGAACGCCCGCAATTGCTTGGAGCAATCGATCGAGGAGCTAAAGCCGCTGCGGCATGCGACGCCGCTGATCGGCGCCGGCATCGACCGCGCCTATGCCTATCTCGCCATCGCCTGCGCCGAGTCGGGCGAATTGGCCGCCGCAAAGAAGTATTACCGCCGCTGCAAGCCGCGCCTCCGCGCTCTAGGATCTAACGATCTACTGAATCGCTGCGAAGCCGCCCTCGGACTCAAGCCCACGAAGGAGACGGCGGCGTAATGGCGCAGCGCGACTCCTTGCCGATTGTGATCCTTTCCGGCGGCGCCGGCCGCACGGGGGAGGAGATCGTGAAAGCGGCGCTGGCGCAGTTCGATCAGCCGGCAGTGGAGCTGATTCGCCGGCCGCACATCCGCTCCGCTCAAGCGGCGCAGCAGGCGATCGTCGATGCCCAGCGGAAAGGCGCCGTGGTGCTGCACACGCTCGTGGCGCCCGAGACGCGGGATGCGGCCACGGTCGAGGCGGAGCGGCGAATGGTCCCGCTCGTCGATCTCCTGGGACCCGCACTGGCGGTGCTGGAGGATTATCTCGGCGTGGCGCCGCGCCGGCAGGCTGGGTTGTCGTACGTGGCGCAGAAAGATCGCTTCGATCGGATGGACGCGGTCGATTATACGCTCTCGCACGACGACGGCCAACGCCCGGAAGGACTGCCGCTGGCCGACGTGGTGCTGGTTGGTCCCTCGCGCGTCTCCAAAAGCGTCACCTGCTTCTACCTGGCCTACCGCGGCGTGCGGGCGGCGAATGTGCCGCTCATTCCGGGGCATGAGCCGCCGCCGCAACTTCGGGAGATCGAGCCGCACAAGGTCATCGCGCTGGTGATGAACCCGCACCGCTTGCGGAGCATTCGCGAAGTGCGAGCCACGCACTTCGCCCATGAGGAGCAGGACGCCCTGGACGCTTACGCCGATCCGAAGCAGATCGCCCAGGACTTGCGGCTCACGCACGCGCTGGCGGAGGAGCGCGACTGGCGGCGCGTGGATGTTTCTTACAAAAGCGTTGAAGAAACCGCCGAAGAAATCACGCGCATGATCGAAGATACTTCGGGGTAGGCGTTTTTTCAGCATTGTGGAGGCAGTCATGGAAAACAAGAACGTCGGGATCGGGTGCGGCGTGGCGGTGGTGGCGGTCGTGCTCTTGTGCGGGGGCGTCGCGTTCGGCGTGTGGAGCATGGTGCGGTACGCCGGGGAGCAAGTCGGCAACGTGATTAAGGAGCAGCTTGACGCGGAAGCGGAGCGGCAGGACGTCGCCGCCCAGTGGCGCCCTCCCGCGGAAGATGCGGCGCCCGGGTCGCTCTTTCCCGAGCAACTCGCCGGATACCAGCGGACCTCGCACGACGACCAAGCCACGCTTCCCGAGCTGCTCATCGAACGAGACGGCCATCACGCCGTCTATGAAAGCGACGGCCGGCGCATCGACGTGTACGTCTACCCCGTGTCGAGCAGCGAGGCCGACTCAATCCTCTCCGGCGTTCAGCAGATTTACGAGTCCGACCAGAACCAAAGTGGGTTCCGCAGGTGGTCCAGCATCCGCACCAGCGATGAGTTCGCCCGGGCTTACCTGCACACAAGCAATCTGCAGCAGAATTACCTCTGGTTTGTCCAAGGCTGGCTGGTGGTGTTCCGCACGGAGCAGTCCGAGGACATCGAGCCGTTCGTCCACGCCTTTTTCCGCGAGTCGTCCGCGGACGCCGCCGAGGGGCAAGAAGCGCCATAACGGCAAGTGCATGGCCTTGTCGATGCGGGGTCGCCGTTGCACACTTGAGGGTGAACTTCGTTCGACCTTCCTTTGGCATGCCGCTCACGCACACGGAACCGATGCTCGAGTATCGCCGGCTTCGCGCGCCGTCGCGGGATGGGGAGGCGCTGATCGATCCCCCTTTCGCCGCCGCGGGGGCGATCCTGGCGGAAAACGCCGCCCGCCTGCGCGACGCTGAGGTGGAAATCGCCGGCCGGCCGCTGGCGGAGCTGGCGGCCGAGGCGCGGCGGCGGTTGCTCGAGGATGCCGGGCGATATACTTCGGCGTATCGCGCCGCGCCGGCGGTTTCCGGCTCGCGGCCGATTCTGCTGGCCGGGCACCAGCCGCTGTTGTTCCATCCAGGCGTGCTGTTCAAGAACTTTGCAATGTCGGCCTGGGGGCGAGAGTTCGGCGCCGCGGCGATTAACCTCATCATCGACAACGACGCGGCCGGCGCCCCGTCGATTCGCGTCCCGACCGGATCCTTGGAATCTCCGCGACTGGGGTCCACTGCATTCGATGAGCCCTCCGCCCGCATGCCGTATGAAGAGCGGCGAATCGTCGATCGCGAAATATTCCGCAGTTTCGGCCGAAGAGTCGCGGAGTGCATTCGTCCCCTGATTGCAGACCCCATCGTGAATCGTCTATGGCCGTACGCGACCCAAGCCGGCGAGCGAAGCGAGAATCTCGGCCGATGCCTGGCCGAGGCGCGGCATCGCCTGGAGGGCGACTGGGGCCTCGAGACGCTGGAGCTGCCGCTGAGCGAGATTTGTCGCACGGCGCCGTTCACGCACTTTATTGCGCATCTGCTCGCCGACTTGCCGCGGTTCTGCGACGTGCACAACGACGCGCTGCGGGAGTACCGCCGGGTGAACCGGCTGCGCAGCCGAACGCATCCCGTGCCCGACCTGGCCGCGGAAGGGGAGTGGCGCGAGGCGCCGCTGTGGGTGTGGTCGCAGGACGACCCGATGCGGCGCCGTTTGTTCGCCCGCCGCAGTTCCTCCGAGGAGGTCGAACTGACGGACCGCGGCGCCTGGTCGCTCCGCCTCCCGTTGCCGAAGAACGGCGCGGCCAGGGCCGCCGTCGAACGCTTGATGCAGCTCGACATCCAAGGCATCCGCCTCCGTACGCGGGCGCTCACCACGACGCTTTACGCGCGGTTGTTTCTCGGCGATGCATTTCTGCACGGGGTGGGCGGGGCGAAGTACGACCAGTTGACCGATGCGCTGATCCAGCGGTTCTTCGGCGCCGCGCCTCCGACGTTCTTCGCGGTGACCGCGACTGTGCGGCTCCCAATCGATCGGCCGGCGGCGACGCAGGACGACCTGCGGCGCGTCGGGCGGCAGTTGCGGGAGTTGCGATATCACCCGGAGCAGTATCTCGATAACTCTTCGCCAGAAGCGGCGCCGCACGTGGAGCAGAAGCGGCGGTGGATCGCCGCGGATCCGCCGCCCGGCGCCCGCCGCGATCGGCACATCGGCATCGAGCAAGCGAATGCGGCCTTGCAGCCCTTCGTCGAGAAGACGCGCCGCCGGCTCGAACAGGAGCGTCGCGTCCTCAGCGAAGAAGTCGCGAAGGCCCAACTCCTCGGCTCGCGCGAGTTCTCCTTCTGCCTTTACCCGCAGGACTACCTGCCGAGCCTGCTGCACCAACTCACCGGCGAGCGGCGGGCGTAAGCCCGCTGATGGGCCAGCTTCACCAGCACCGTCGAGCGGCGGGGGTAAGCTGATGGCCGTCTTTGCTCCGGTTGCGCCGCTCCCCGAACCGCCGGCCGGCTGATAAAATCGGACCCATGCCGATCATCGAGATTCGCCGGCTGGTGAAGACGTACCGCGTCTATCAGAAGCAGGAGGGGCTGGGGGCGTCGCTCAAGGGGTTGTTCCGCCGCAAGTATCGCGAGGTGGACGCGGTCCGCGGCATCGACCTCGACGTCGAGCAAGGGGAATTCATCGCCTTCCTCGGTCCCAATGGCGCGGGAAAGACGACCACCCTCAAGGTCCTCTCGGGCGTGATCCATCCCACCTCCGGCGAGGCCCTTGTGATGGGGCACGTCCCGTGGAAGCGCGAGAACGCCTATCGCTGCCGCTTCGCCCTGGTGATGGGGCAGAAGAACCAGCTCTGGTGGGACCTGCCGGCGCAGGAGTCGTTCCGCCTGCACCAGCAGATTTACCGCATCGACCCGCACCAGTTTCAGCGCACGCTGGACGAGCTGACCGCGCTGCTCGATGTGCGGCGGCTCCTGGGCCAGCCCGTGCGGGAGTTGTCGCTGGGGGAGCGGATGAAGATGGAGTTGACGGCGGCCC
>JAHWKS010000627.1 GCA_019347795.1 Planctomycetota bacterium
GCCCTTTACTTCTCCGCCAGCGGCGGGCGGGAGCGCGGGGGACGGGAGGTTTGGCGGCTGGTTCCGGACGCGGTCCATCACAATCACACATTACCGGCCGACGTTGATTCCGATGGTGACGTGGGAATGTCGGACCTGTTGGAAGTCGTCACGTACTTGCGAAACGGCGGGCCGGAGGATCTCGCCGGCGCCGCGGCGGGGCCGCCCTACGTCGATGTCAACGACGATGGAGCGGCGAACCTCGCCGACCTCTTGGCGGTGGTTAACATGCTGCGACGGCAGACGCTCCAGCCGCAAGGCGAAGGAGAACTTTTCGTTGATCGCATCGCGCGAGATCAAGCCGCCGACGGTGATCTGTTCGGTGATCCCCTTTTCCTGGACGAGGACGAGTTCGACGAGATGGTTGGGAGCCAAAGGTGTAGCGGGAGAGACGGGCACGCGGGGAGATGAGGAGCAATCGTTCCTCGTCTTTCGCCGGCCGCCTTCGGTAGGTCCAAGTAATGATGTTGCAATTTCTTCTGGGCGGCCTGCACGGTCTGCGGCGACGGACTAATAGCGTCCGCCGACGGCCCTCGTTCGAGTTTTTGGAGGCGCGTTGGGCGCCGGCCACGGTGGAGCTTTTCGCCGACCTGGTGACGATGGGATCGTCTCGTCCTACGGCATTCATCGAGCATGACGGGTACCTCTATTTTGTCGCCCAATCTGATCCGGACCAAGATCAATGGTGGCGCCTGAACGGTAGCGGAAACGTCACACTTGTGAACGACACAATCCCGCGCCGGGGGTTTGCCGAGCGGAGCGAGGCGGTGGTCTTCCAGGACGAGTTGTATCTTCCCTTTGTCGGCGGTGGGCTTGGACAGTACCCGCTTTACAAGATCGATTCAGAAGGCGACTTCGAGCCTGCCATCGCCGGCGGTGATTGGCGCCAGGTTGCGCCCGATCACCTGACGGTGTTCGGGGGCACGTTGTATTACGAGGGCGGCGAGTTTGAGGATCGCGAATTGTGGCGTTTTGCCGCCGGGGGCAATCCTCACCGCGTGGCCGACATTCACGCGAGCGGCTCCTCGCAACCCTCCGACTTGACGGTCATCGGCGACACGCTCTATTTTTCCGCCGACGACGGCGTCCACGGCCGCGAACTGTGGATGTCCGACGGGGCGGGCAGTGCTCATCTCATAGCGGATGTTTTGCCCGGCGCCCAATCTTCCAATCCCGAGCAACTGACCCGCTTCGGGGACGAGTTGTATTTTTGGGCGCAGGCCTCCGTCGGCGAGAGCTATGGCTTGTGGAAGTTGGACGCCGCGGGCAATGCCCAAAAAGCGGCGGAGCTGTACGCCGCCCCGGAGACGCTTGTCCGTCCCGGCATGACGGTGTTCGACGGCCGCCTGCACGTGTTCGCGAAGAACGGCGCGGGGGCCGAGCAACTCTGGAAAGTCGACGCACAAGGAAATGTGGCAGTCGCCGCCAACGTGTCGCCCGGGCCTCAACCGCCCGAGGCGATGGCCGTCTTCAACGACGCCCTGTACTTCCGCGCGTATGAGAGCGTAGAGGGGTACGAGCTTTGGAGGCTCGGCCGGTCGGGTCCCGCCACGCGAGTCACCACCTTCGGCCGCAACGATGCGTTCTTGGTTAATGGGATGAGCTTTGCCGAGTTCGGCGGCGAGCTCTACTTCGCAGCCAGCGACCGTGCGGATGACTTTGAACTGTGGAAGATCGATGCGCAGGGTAACGCAACGATGGCGGCCGACATCCATCCGGGTTCGTCGCTCCCCGGCGATTTCACGCCCTTCGGCGATCGATTGTTTTTCCGAGCGACCTTCCCGGGCAATAAGGCTTGGACCATAGATCGCCAGGGCAACGTGGAGCTCCGCGACTTCGGCGAGCCGAGCCTCCACTCGCCGGAGGAGTTTACGGCGTGGCAGGGCGATCTCTACTTCCGAGGGAGCACTCCCGAAACCGGCGTGGAGCTCTGGAAGCTGCAACCGCCCGACCAGGCGTCGTTGGTCGGCGATCTTTGGCCGGGCGAAGGGGATTCGTTCCCAATTTACTTCACCGAGGCGCACGGAGCGCTTTATTTCCGAGCTTGGGATGAAGCCCACGGGCGAGAGCTTTGGAGACTAAATGAACACGGCATCGTTGAGCTGGTCGCGGACGTTTGGCCCGGCGCGGATCACTCGAATCCCCGGGAACTGGCGACGCTTGGCGATTCGTTGTACTTCGCCGCGGAGCATCCGGATGCGGGCGAGGAGCTATGGCGGCTGGACGCACACGGCGGGCTTACGATGATCGAACTATATCCCGGACCGCGATCTTCGCATCCTGGAGGCTTTGTTGAATACGCCGGCGTTCTCTATTTCTCGGCGCAGGACGAGGAACACGGCCGTGAGCTTTGGAAGATTGCTCCCGGCGGAAGCGTCAGCATGGTTGCCGATACGCGGCCCGGACCAGCGTCGTTTGATCCGCTCGGCCTCGTAAGGTTCAACAACGCGCTCTACATGACGGCCACGGCAGGGGAGGGGTACAAGCTCTGGAAATTGGATTCGCAGCAACAGATTCTCCGAGTGATCGATGGGCGCGCCGATCCGGAGTTGGCGTTCTCGAGCACGCCGCGCCTGGCGCCGGTAGCTGGCCTCGTTTTCGGTGACGCACTCTACTTTTATGCCGATGACGGCGTCCACGGCGGGGAGCTCTGGAGGGTCGACACGAAGGATCAGGTCGAATTGGTGGCAGATATCTATCCAGGACCGGGGAGTTCTACGCCTTCCGAGTTCGCGGCGTTCAACGGCGCTCTGTACTTCTCAGCCTCGGGCGGGCGGGAGCGCGGCGGCCGCGAAGTCTGGCGCCTCGTCCCCGACGCGGTCCATCACAACCACGCCTTTCCCGCCGATGTTGACGCCGATGGCGAAGCGGGGATGACCGACCTATTGGAAGTCGTCACGTATTTGCGAAACGGCGGACCGGAGGACCTCTCCGGCGCCGCGGCGGGTCCGCCCTACGTCGATGTAAACGGCGACGGAGCGGCGAACCTGGCCGACCTCTTGGAAGTCGTCAACGTGCTGCGCGAACAGGCGTTCCCGCCGCAACCGCAAGGCGAGGGAGAACCTCACGCTGATCGGGCCGGGCAAGATGCGGCGTCGAGTGACAACTTATTCAGCGGTTTCTTTTTCCTCGACGACGAAGAGTTCGAGGAGCTGGCGGCGGACTCGTTCTCTTCACTACTCCGCCGATAGGCGCTTCTCGTCAACCGCCTCTCGCGGGGTGGCGGCTTTCTCTTCGCTGCTGAGTTGCGGGAGGACGCCGAGCAGGAACTTCGCCAGGCGGTCGCTGGCTTTGACGGCGTCTTCTTTGAGGCGCCACATGTCCTTTACGGCCGAGGGGCGGCGGAAGAGCGCGCCGGCCGCGGCGCCCAACTTGGCCGCCGATGTTTTCTGATTCAAGAGCGCCTGCATCTCCGGCGGCAATTCGTCGTCCAGCGCATCGCTGATGACTCGCACCGCGAGGAACCGCGTCTGACGGCGGCGGCAGACGTCGGCCACGCCGGCAGTTTCCATATCGCATGCGACCGCGCCGTGCTCCCCGAGTTTGCGCCGTTCTTCCGGAGTTCGGACGACGTGATCAACGCTCAAAAGGCGCCCCAGATGCAGCCGGCGGCTCGCGGCGGCGGACTCCGCATCCATCGTCAGCCCGACCGACCATTCCTCGCCCGCGGCATCGGCGATGACCTCCGGCATGACGATGTGTCCGCGGCGCACGTTCTCTTGCAGGGCGCCGGCGAATCCCGCGGACACGATCCAGGCCGGTTGATGCCGGCGAATCACCCGCTCGGCAGCCTGCGCCGCCGCCTCGGCGCCGACGCCGGACTCGACCACCAGCACCCGGCGGTCCTGCAGCCGCCCGTCATGTTCGATGCGGGTCCGGAACCGTCTTCGCTCCGCGTCTTCCAGCAGATCGACCAGCTCGCCCGACTCCACGCCCGAACCGAAGAGGAAGGCGGCCGCCACGGGCGCCTGGACCTCTTCGGCAGCGCTCTCCGGCTCTTCGGTCGGGGCGGCCTCGGCGGCGCCGTGAGCGATCTCGCTCACGGCCTCCTGAAGCCGTTCCTGGGCCGCCTGCCGGAGCCACGTGTTCACCAGATGTCGCAGAAGCATTGCTGAGGCCGAAGTAGAGGTCCAAACCGCATCATCTCAAGATAACGCGCGGCGACGGGCGGCGACAGTCAGCGGCGGGTGCATGACGGGGTTCGCAATGGAGTTTTGGGATTTGTCGCAGCAGGGTGT
>JAHWKS010000628.1 GCA_019347795.1 Planctomycetota bacterium
TCCGATCCCGGCCCTGCGCGATCTGCTCGTCAGCATCTATTCCGAGCGCACCACGCGCTCCATGCCGCACGGCTGCGAGCACTGGCACGCCCGCATCGCCTACCTGATGGAGCACAACCGCGGCGTTGGGGAGGGATTGGAGGTGCCGCCGGAGGCCGCGGTCCCCGAGGACTGGGTCTCGGTGCTCCGACTCTCCCCGCTGGCCCGCGGCGACGGGTACCCTCACGCGCTGTGGCGGCGCGACGGCAGCAATGGAGTGCACCACCTGCGCGGGCAGCACGAAGATTATCTGTTCTTTCGCAGCCCGCTCCGCGGCGATTTCGAGGTCGCCGGCGAGATGGGCATCGAAGCAACCACGCAATTCTTCGCCGCAGGGAAGTACTTCGGACCGAGATGGGCCCGCGAAGAGCTGGAGATCGGCGACTTCCGCCAGGGGCCGACGATCGAAAGGATCACTCCACCGTTCGGTAAGTTCAGCCCGTGGATTCGCTTCCGCGCGGTCGTCCGCGACCGGGTCCGCACGATCCACATCAATGGCCGCCCCGTCCATACCGAAGAGCTGCCGGAACATCACGATCCGTGGTTCGGCGTCCGCGCCTGGAGCCGGGCGGCCGGCAGGCTCAGCAACGTGCAGATCGTGGGAAAGCCGCAGATTCCCAAAGAAGTGCTCATGTCCGGTTCGGATCAGCTCATCGGCTGGGTCCCCTACTTCTACGAATCCGCCGGCCACGTAGGCGCCACCTGGGAGCAGGTCCGTGGTCCCGACGGCGCCGCTGAGATTCGCGGACGCCGTCGCGACGTCCCGGAAGGCTGCTTTTGCGAAAGCATGCTGGCTTACCACCGGCCGCTCGTTGAGGACGGCGCCGTCGAATATGACTTCTACTACGCGCTGGGCAGGATCGAGGCGCATCCCGCGCTCGACCGGCTGGCATTCATCCTCGCTCCGCAGGGGGTCCGCATCCACTGGATCACGGACGGCCGATACGATCGCACCGATATTCCGCCGGACAACGTGTTGGATGAGCCGCATAACCGGCGCGGACCTGCTGAGCTTCCGCTCAGATCCGGCGACTGGAATCGTGTGCGACTCTCAATCACCGGCGCCACCGCCGCATTGGAGCTCAACGGGCAACTGGTTTACGAGCGCGAACTGGAGCCGAGCAATCGTCGTACGTTTGGACTGTTTCACTACGCCGACCGAACGGAGCTGCGGGCCCGCAACGTGGTCATGCGCGGCGACTGGCCGAAGTCGCTGCCGCCGCCGGGCGAGCAGGGGCTCGCCGACCCCCTTGTTGCCGCGCTGGATGCCGACCTGCCAAGACTCACGTCGATATTCCAGCACGACTTCGCCGCCAAGGGCCTGCCCGGGCAGCATTTCAAGCAGATGAACTGGGACGGCCTCGCCCGCATCACGCCGCGTGGTGACGGCATTCACGTCGTCCGGCCGGGAGGGGAGTGGACCTCCGTGGCAATCCGGCTCCCGTTCAGCGCCGTGGGAGATTTCGACTTCGAAGCGTCCTTCGACCAGTTGCACCTCCAAGCCGAGCAGCACGCGTGTATCCTGCTGCAGGCGGCCGTCGATGACGAGCAGCAGCACCACTGCCGGCTATTGCGGCGAGCCGATCACCGGGAAAGCCGGCGCGAGATCGAGGCTGCCATTTCGATGCTGCATCCCAGCGGCGAGCGCCTCTACAGCGGCGATGCCGACTCGTGCGAGGCCCTTTCGGGCACGCTGCGGTTGGCCCGCCGGGGAGACAAAGTGCATTACCTGTTCGCCGAGGACGGCTCCCAGGCGTTTCAGTTGGTGGGGACGCGCACGGTCTCGGATGCGCCCCTGATCCCGGAGGGCGTCGATCTGAGCGTCATCTGCAACGGCGCCGGAGAGTCCCGCGTCGTCTGGAAGAGCGTCACACTCCGCGCCGAGGAGTTGAAGTACATGCCGCCAGAGGCGCAGTCGAGCCGAGCAGGAGTCCAATGGCGGACCGAATCGGTTCTTGAATCCATTTTCGATTTCTTTTCCAAGTGACTCAATCATGTCCTTCGGACGAACGTTTCAACAGGCATTTGCTCTCACTCTCGCGATCGAGCTGTCGCAGATAATGTTTGCTTGGGTCGCTTCGGCGCAAGAAGTCGATGCCGGGCTCGCGGCGACGCGCCGGCACGGCGCCACGGCGCTCGAAGCACTTCAATCCAAAGACATCGCCGCCGCCCTGAAAGCTCTCGGCGAAGCGGCCAATCTGTCCCCGGGAATCCATCCCAGCGAGAACGACGGCCTCGCTGCTGTGGGCGGCGGGTTGCACCGCGCTCTCATGCAGCTCAGCAGTGATGAGCAATACGAACTGCTCTACGCGTGGTCGATGCCGTCCGATTCGCGCGAGGCGGTTCGCATTCTGACGACACTCACGCCGCACGATGCTCCGCCGAAGGAGTTTGCCCGCGTGCTGGGCGAGCGCCCGCGCGACACTTCGTTCCCGATCTCGGAGATCGGCGGCGTGCGCGGACTCTTCAGCACCGGTTGGACGCTCGTGCAAGCGGCGGACGAGATCGGCCGGCTGCGGCGGCTGACGACCGAGTTGGAGCAGCTAGTCGAGAAAAAGACGCCCCACGCCGACGTGCTTCTCATGCTCGCCGAATTGGCCGAGCGGCGCGGCGATCCCGCGTCGCTGGCCGACAGGCTTCAGCAAAGGACAGCCGCGCTAAGGACGAGGCTTGCGGCAGGAGCGAATGCTTCCGGTTCGTTTGATCCTTCAGACATCGTCCTGGCGGCGGCCGCATTGCGGCACGAGGCATTACGGCCGATCAGCGAAGAAATGTTCAAACTGCTGGTCGACGCCACAAGCAGAATCTCGGCGCCGCGGCTGCGTCCATTCCTGCGAATCGCACACGCCACGGCCGCGCAGCTTCACCATGGCGAGTCGGGACCGGAAACGCTCTTCGAGAACCGACTGAAGTACTGGATTCCGGTATCGGGCGCCACGGCCGCCACCAGCGCCGGCGGCGATCCCGGCGCGATGTGGCTGACGCACGAAGACCACATCCTCCACCTGGCTGGCCCGGGGAACGACGTGCTCTTCTTCCGTTATCCGCTGACCGGCGAGTTCGATTTTACCTGCGAAACACAAGTCGGCGGCGACATCGGCACGGAAGGCGGACTGGTGTACGGTGGGCTGCACTTCGAAACCCTCGGCAGCCCTGAGGTTTTGACCGTGTGGGACGGCGATCTGGCGCATCAGATTCGTCGGCCGTGCCCCTTCGTACGGCAGGAGTCTCGTCCGATCTTCAATCGTGTCTCGATTCGCTCGACCGACGAAGGCGCCGTGTTCGCGGCAAACCTGCACCCGATGTGGTTCGACGGCCCTGCGAGCAAGACCAGTCCCTGGCTCGGCCTGCGCAGTTTCGGCGATCGCCGGCCGCTCTTCCGCAACCTGAAGATCATGGGCCACCCCGTGATCCCGCGCGAAGTGCGGCTGGCCGATGGAGACCGGCTTCGCGGCTGGCAAGCCGGGTTCTACGCTGAAACTCAGCCTCCATTTGCTGCTTCGGCGCCGCCTTCCCCAGAGAACGCAGCGGCGTCGCAGGCCGCGGTTGCCGCTTCGCCGGCTGCGTATGATTGGAACATTCAAGGCGGCGTGATTCGCGCAGCCCGAAAACAGACGCCGGAAGGAGCGACGTCGCAGAGTCTCCTGAAGCATCACCGGCCGCTGTTGGAAGGCGAATCGGTCAGGTACGAGTTTCGTTATCAGCCTGGGCAGTACGAAGTGCACCCCGCCTTGGGGCGGCTGGCCTTTCTCATCGAGCCCAGCGGCGTTCGCATTCACTGGATCACCGGCGGCAATCTCGATTGGACCGGCCTCCCCGCCGACAACGCCACGCTGGAGCCGCTCAACCGCCGCGGCCCGCGGCCGCTGCCGCTGAAGGAAAACGCCTGGAATCAGGTCGTTCTGTCGCGAGCGGAAGGAAAGGCGACAATCTCACTCAACGGCGAGCTCGTCTACGAGCGATCCCTGCATTTCGGCGGCGATCTGACGTTTGGTTTCTACCGCGATGCGGCCCGCTCGGCGGTCGAAGTTTGCAACGTCGTCCTGACGGGCGATTGGCCTGAGTCGCTGCCGGAGGACTTTCGGCAGAATCCCGCCGCCGTAAGCAGGTTACCGAATGACGCGGACCTCCACGTGCTCAGCGGCTCAGCCGGCGAAGAATTCCTTGCAGAGAATGTACGCGAGGCGCGCCGCCGAGCATTCGAGATGCCAGCTGCCCAGCGCTATGAAGTCCTG
>JAHWKS010000629.1 GCA_019347795.1 Planctomycetota bacterium
CGGTGATTCCGCCGGACGATCCCGCGCCGGCGCCTTCCTTGGACCAGGACGCCCGCCAGCGGTCCGACGAAAGTGCGCCCACGCCCACGTTGCCGCCCAACCTAAGCTGGGGCTTCTCGATTAGCTTCGACGACTCCGCCAGCCGCTCCCTGAACGGAAGCCAAGCGCCGGCTCCCAGCGCCGCGCCAGCGGCGGCGACGATTCGCGGCCAATCACCGACGCGTTTGCCCGGCCCCGCCTCGCCTCGGGAGGCTTCCCCATGACACCCGCTCCCGCGACACGCACTGGTTGTCATGCCTGGCGCTCCGGCCGCCCATCCGCCGGAAAGGCAATGGTCCGCCGAGACCGTTGTCGCCCGAATCTTCGTTCTGGAACGGACGCCATGAACGCCCGACCGTATTCGACCCCTTCCCAGCATGATCCCGTTCGCCGAACCCTCGGCGCTCCGCGGAATCCGCGCCGGTCCGGGTCGCCGCTCCCGTGCGCCGCGCTGCTGCTTGTCCTCCTCTGCTCCGGATGCACGTCGGTCCTGTCGCCCATTCACGGAATACCCGCGCGACGTTTGCCGCCCCAATTCTTGGCGCCGCCTCGGGCCGACTTAGTGCAGATCGACTTGAGCATGCTGCGCCAGGATCCGCCGGACGAGTACCTGCTGGGGCCGGGCGACATTCTCGGAATCTTTGTGGAAGGGGTGTTGGGAAATCCCGAAGAAGCGCCTCCCGTGCACTTCCCGGAAGCGGAAAGTCCGCTGCCTCCGGCGATCGGCTTCCCGATCCCGGTGCGCGAAGACGGCACTATTTCGCTGCCGCTCATTCCCCCGGTGCTCGTGCGAGGCATGACCACCGCACAAGCCGAGCAGGCAATCCGCGCTGAATACACGCAGAAACGCCAAATCCTCCAGCCTGGGCGCGACGGCATCATTGTGACGCTGATCAAGGAGCGGACGCACCAAGTCATCGTGGTGCGCGAAGACGGGGGGACGTCCCAGTTGTCCGTCGGCGCCGGAGGCCTGGTCACCGGCTCGCTTCGCAAAGGCACCGGCGACATCGTGAACTTGCCCGCTTATCAGAATGATATTCTGCACGCGTTGGCGGAGACGGGGGGACTGCCGGGCCTGGACGCCAAGAACGAGGTCGTGGTCATTAAAAGCCGGCTGGCCAATCGCGATCAATACGCGGCCCTGCTGCAGGAGTTCTACGCGTGCAGCGCGGGCGATCCTTGCGTCTGCCCGCCGCCCCCGCCCGACGGCCCGGGGGTGATCCGTATTCCGCTGCGGGTTCCGCCCGGGTTTATCCCCAATCTCCGGCCGCAGGACATCATCCTCGAGGACGGCGACATTGTGTACGTCGAGGCTCGCGAGGCGGAGGTGTTTTACACGGCCGGCTTGCTGCCGGGAGGCCAGCACCCGGTGCCGCGCGACTACGACATCACGGTGCTCGCCGCCATGGGGATCGCGGGGGGCGGCATCGACCAGGGCGGCGGCGGAGGGGGCGGCAGCGTCGTCGGCGGCGGCGGGATTGGCGGCTTGGGCGGGGCGCCCCCGACTCAGCTTTACGTGCTCCGCCAGCTCCCCTGCCGGCAGCAGGTCACGATCGCGGTGGACCTGGTGCGGGCCGTCAACGATCCCCGCGAAAACATCCTCGTCGCTCCCGGCGACACGCTGATTCTGCGGTACAAAACAAGAGAAGAAGTGCTCAACTTCTCGCTTGCGACGTTCTTCACCTTTGGGATTCAGCAGCTGTTCACCTCGGACTGACGGTAGGCATTGCGGTTCCGCCAATGGACCACCCAATTAAGAACTCGCCGATGCGGGCATCGCCTCAATCCCAGGCTGAGACTTCCCGGCTGCGCCCCCGCGCAGCTCCGCGCTCCCGGCTCGGGCGCGCCCTCGGGGCGTGCCTGATCGGCTGGACGCTAGGTATCGCGGGAGACAGCTGCGCTGAACCGCTCCCGGTCTTTTCCGGAGGGTCCGCCTCAGGGGCCGTGCAGACTCGCTCCGCGTCGCCGGAAGCGCCCCACGGCGCGGACGACGCCTCACGCCCCTGGGTGCGCCCTCTTCGCGAACTATTGTCGCAGGTCCGCACCACCGACGACCGCTCCCGCTTGCCGACTGGCGCCGATCATACCAGCTCCCGAGACTCCCGCGAGCAGTTTTACCGGACGTTCGTTCAGCACAACCCGCAGCACATCGGCGCGCACCACCGGCTGGGCGTCCTGCTGGCCATGCGCGGCGAATTCGCCCAAGCGGAGCGGCATTTGCGATTCGCCCTCCAGTGTGCGAGGGAAAACGCCGAAATGCTCAACGACCTGGGATACTGCTTATTTCTCCAGCGTCGTCTTGAGGAGGCGGAGCATTGTTACCGGCATGCGCTGGCCCTCCAGCCGAACTACGCGGCCGCCTGCAACAATTTCGGCCTGCTGCTCAGCGTGCGCGGAGAGCACGACGAGAGTCTGGCGATGTTCCGTCGCGCCGGAACCGAGGAGCAAGCGCAAGCGAACTTGAATTTCGTGTGCGAGCAACTCGGCGTCCCGCGGAGAGAGCCGCAGGCGTCGCAGCCGCTCGGTCCGGCCGGCGCGGTGGTCGTAAACGGCTCAGCCGCCGCCCGCCTTCCGTCAGAGGCAGGCGGTCCGCTCGCGTCCGGCACGACGGGGGAGAGCGCCGCGCCGTCCGGTTCGCCCACGCTTCCTTCCGGCGACTCCCACGCCGATCTGCTCCTGAGTCCGTCATGGGAGTCGTTCGACCACGAATCACATCTGGCGGTCGGCTTCGTCCTCGAGGCGAGGCTGCTGGAGAACGCGCCTCCCCTTGGTCCGTCGCTGCTTCCAGGAGCTGCCGACGACTCGCTCGCGAACGTGACGCACGAGCCGCCAAGCCCACCCCCGGGAACTCCCGCGGGCGGCGACTCAGGCCCGGTGCGCCTCAGCAGCCGACGAGAAGCGGACGAACTGGATCGGGAACGGCCCGAGCACTTCCACCCGGCGGCGCCGGCGCTTCCGCTCGACTTGGCCGCACAGGAGTCCTTTTCTCAGCGCCCACCGGGCCAGTCGCCTGTAACGGTGCGCTTGGCCGATTACGCTCCCGCCTCCGACGCCGTTGGCGCCGCCGCCACGTCCTTTGCCGAAGCCGTGTTACCTGATTCCGATGAGCCGCAACTTGTGAGTTCCCGAACTGCAGCGCGGCCGCCGAACGAGGAAGGCGCAAGCGGCTCGTCGGCCGCGCCGCGGTTGGGCTCCGCATCCAGCAGACCATCCGACGCTCGCGCCCGTCGCCGAGCGGCCTTTCCCGCCTGGCAGGCGGAAGACGCCGCTACCCCTATTCCGATACGGGAGGGGTTCGAGCTTTACGTCCCGTCATCATCGACGGAGTCGGCGGTCCCGCCGAGCGCGCCGCTGGAGCGAGCGGTGGACACCATGGAGCCGCCGCCGCTGGCCGCCTCGGGCGGTTTTTCCTCGCGGGACGATACGGCCTCTGAGGGTGTTTCCTCGCTGGACGAGCGGACGCTTCACCCCAGCCCGGACGCCGGCGAACCTGGGCATCGTGGACGGGCGGTTTGGCTGAAGTCGCTGGCCCCGTTCGGCTTCCAGCGCCGCGCCACCGAGAGCCGCCCTAGCCAGTAACGAGCTCCCCCCATCGAGGGAGCGCGAGTAGATCGCACCATCCCGAATGGACGGCGCGCCCGCCTTTGCTGCGCGCGCCGCTGGCGCTTGCTCTCCCCTGCGCCATCGGCCGCGCTCCACTTGCTCCCGCGCTAGCGATCGCCCTTGAGAGTTTCGGCGATCCTGCTTCGGGCCGGAGAATTCATCGCTGGCGGTAGCCGGGGGAAGCTGGGATAGCCACAACAGGTGGGCAGAAGACACAAGATCATCGTAAAATGAGGATTGACATGGGCGAATCTTCGACTACATTGCTACACGTCCCGCAATACGGGCTGGTCGGCGTCAACCTACCGAGTTCGCCAGGAGTGATAGATCATGGGTATTTCTTCCCGTCGAGCGTGTGGCCTGATCCTTGCCCTGCTGCTTCCTCCGGCAGTGGGAGCCCAGGAGCGAGACTCTGTCGCCCAACCTGCCCCGCGAGTTGGCGCCCAAGACGGCGACGTGCGACCGGCTCTCGACGATGCGGGCGAAGCGGTCCCGCCGCCGCCGCTCGCAGAAGTACACAGCTCAATTCCTTCCGCGATTCTGGGGGAGGACGGAGCGGTTCGAGGCGTTGTGGGGGCGATCGATCCGGATACCGGCGCGATCAATGGGATTCCAGGCGCCCTGGTCACGTT
>JAHWKS010000630.1 GCA_019347795.1 Planctomycetota bacterium
CTGATCGTAAAGGTGCTGCCTTGCGTGTCCTTGACCTCGAACTTGCCGCTCCGCACCCGCTCGGCCAGGGCCGACAGCTCGCGGGCGATTTCCGAGATCGACAGCTCATCGGCGTCCCGCAGCGAGGGAACCACGAGCCCTCGCTCCGTGTCGACCGCCACGCCCACATTGTAGTACTGCTTGTAGATGACCTGCCCGCTCTCCAGATCGACCGTGGCGTTGATGCGGGGGTTCGCCCGCAGCGCTTGGGCGACCGCCTTGATCACGAAGGGCATGCTGGTGAGCTTGACGCCCGCGGCGGCGTAGTCGGCCTTGCTGGCCTGGCGGATCTTTTCCAGTTCCGTAACGTCGGCATCGTCGAAGTTGGTGACGCGGGGAATGGTGGACCACGACTGGTGCATCCGCTCGGCGATGGTGCGGCGGATGCGCGGCATCTTTTCGACGCGGACCGGCCCCCAATTATCTTTCGACGCTTCGCCGGGGGGCGTGACTTCGGGCGCCTCGATCGGCTTGGTCGCGGCGGCCCGGGCGGTCTTGGCGCCGCCGTTCTCGCGATGCAGTTGGCTCGCCCGCCGCACCGCTTCCAGCACGTCCTCGCGGGTGATGCGACCGCCTTCGCCGGTGCCGGTCACGTCGGCCAGGGTTACGCCGACCTCCCGGGCGAAGCGGCGAACGGAGGGACTTGCCGGAATGGCGCCGCCGCCGCCCGCCGTTTCGCCGAGCGAGTGCGCCGCCTGCGGCCGCGCGGGCGCTTCGCGTTCTTCCCGCTCGCGATCCGACGGCGGATGCCGCCGCTGGGGGTCTTCCTTCTTCTCCGGCTCATGCTTCTTGGCGACCGGCTCGGCCGCCTCTTCCTCGGCTTCTTCAGCTTCCTCTTCAGCCGCTTCTTGCTTCTGTTTCGCCTCCGGTTTTTTCTTGCCGTCGCCTTCTTCGTCCGGCGCTTCCGCCTTCTCTTCGGCGGGCTTCTCCTTTTTGTCTTCCTTCGCTTCGGCGCCGTCTTCCGCTTCGACGCTGAGGATCGCCTGGCCGATCTTCACCGTGTCGCCTTCGGAGACGTGGATCTTGCTGATCTTCCCCTCGTGCGTGCTATCGACGACGATCGTGGCCTTGTCGGTCTCCAGCTCGACAATGCCTTGGCCTTTCTTTACGACGTCCCCCTCCTGAACGAGGACCTCCAGCACGTCGCCCGACTCGATGCCTTCGCCGATTTCCGGAAGTTTCACTTCAGCCATTGCCGTCGATTCCCCAAGGAAGTTGTCGCTGTCTCCAATGTCACGTCATGCGAACTGCGGATTCGGCTTATCAGGATTGATTCCCAGTTCCTGCACGGCGCGGGCCACATCCCCCGCCTCCAGCTTCCCTTGCTTGCGAAGCTGGTGCAGGGCGCCGAGGGTGATGAACTGCGCGTCCACCTCAAAGTGGCGCCGCAGTGCGTTGCGGGTCTCGCTGCGGCCCATGCCGTCGGTTCCCAGCACCAGGTAATCGCCGGGGATCCAGGGGGTGAGCTGCTCGCCGACCGCCCGGACGTAATCGGACGCGGCCACGAACGGCCCTTCCGCGCCTTCCAGCACCGTCTCCAGGTATGACCTCCGCGGCGGCGCGGTCGGGTGCAACATGTTCCAGCGGGCGCAGTCCTGCGCCTCGCGCCGCAGTTGGCTGTAACTGGTGACGCTCCAGACGTCGCTGGAGATGTGATACTTCTCGGCGAGCAACTCCTGGGCCTTCAGCGCGCTTCGCAGAATCGGACCGCTGCCGAAAAGTTGCACGCGGTTCTGGCCCTGCTCGGCGTTGACGCTCGAGAGCTTGTACATGCCGCGGATAATTCCCTCCTCCACGCCGGCCGGCATGTCGGGCATGGCGTAGTTCTCGTTCTCGACGGTGATGTAATACATCGCCACCTCGCCTTCCTGGTAGAGGCGCCGCAGGCCGTCCATGACGATCACCGTCGTCTCGTAGCTGTACGCCGGATCATACGCCCGCACCGTGGGGAAGGCGATTGCGTTGAGCAGGCTGTGGCCGTCCTGGTGCTGCAAACCCTCGCCGTTGAGCGTGGTTCGCCCCGCCGTACCGCCTATAAGAAATCCCTTGGCCCGGTTGTCGGCGGCGGCCCAGATCAAGTCGCCGATCCGCTGAAAGCCGAACATCGAGTAGTAAATGTAGAACGGGATCATGTTGATCCCGTGCGAGGCGTACGCGGTCCCCGCGGCGATGAAGGACGACATCGACCCCGCCTCGGTGATCCCCTCCTCCAGAAGCTGCCCGTCGGTGGCCTCCTTATAGTAGGCCAACTGGCCGATATCGACCGGCTCGTAAAGCTGCCCGGCATGGGCGTAGATGCCGACTTCCTTGAACATCCCCTCCATGCCGAAGGTGCGCGACTCGTCGGGCACGATCGGCACCACGTGCTTGCCGATCTTCTTATCGCGGCACAGCTTGCTCATCAGCCGCACCATGCCGAACGTGGTCGATTGCTCCTTGTCGCCGGTTCCCTCAAGGTACCGCTTGTAGTCTTCGAGCGTCGGGACCTCGAGCTTCGGGTGCTGCTTCGGCCGGCTGGGAACGTAGCCGCCCAGGGCCTGGCGGCGGCTCCGCAGGTAGCGCATCTCGCGGCTGTCTTCCGGCGGCTTGTAGAACGGGGCGCTGGCCACCTCCTCATCCGAGATGGGGATCCCGAACCGGCTGCGGAACTCCAGCAGCTCCTGCTCGTTCAGCTTTTTCGCGTTGTGGGCGACGTTGCGGCCTTCCCCCTGCTCCCCCAGGCCGTAGCCTTTGATCGTCTTGGCGAGGATCACCGTCGGCCGTCCCTTCGTCTCGACGGCGGCCTTGTAGGCGGCGAACACTTTCTCGGGATCGTGCCCGCCGCGCCGCATGATTTCCAGTTTCTCATCCGAGTAGGTCTTCACCAGGTCGAGCAACTCCGGGTACTTCCCGAAGAAGTGCTCGCGGATGTAGGAGCCCGGCATGCCCGTGTATTTCTGGTACTGCCCATCCACCACCTCGTCCATGCGCTTCACGAGCAGTCCCGTGTCGTCCTTCTCCAGGAGGGCGTCCCAGTCGTCTCCCCAGACGACCTTGATCACGTTCCAGCCGGCGCCGCGGAAGAGCGCCTCCAATTCCTGAATGATCTTGCCGTTCCCCCGCACTGGGCCGTCGAGCCGCTGCAGGTTGCAGTTGATGACGAAGATCAAGTTGTCGAGCTTCTCGCGAGCGGCTAGCGTGATGGCGCCGAGCGTCTCCGGCTCATCGCACTCGCCGTCCCCGAGAAACGCCCATACTTTTTGATCGGTGGTGTCCTTCAGTCCGCGGTCGCGGAGGTACTCGTTGAAGCGGGCCTGGTAGATCGCCATGATCGGCCCCAGCCCCATCGAAACTGTGGGAAACTCCCAGAACTCCGGCATCAGCCACGGGTGCGGATAGGACGACAGCCCCGGGTGCGGCTGCAACTCCCGGCGGAAGTTCACCAAATGCTCTTCCGTCAGCCGGCCTTCGAGGAACGCCCGCGAATACATCCCCGGCGAGGCGTGCCCCTGGAAGTAAATCTGGTCGCCGTCATAGCCGCTCTCGCCCCGGCCGCGGAGGAAATGGTTGAACGCCACCTCGTAAAGAGTCGCCGAGGAGGCGAACGTCGAGATATGCCCGCCGATCCCCTTAAACCCGCGGTTGGCCCGCACCACCATCGCCATCGCATTCCAGCGGATAATGCTCTTGATCCGCCGCTCCAACTCCCGGTCCCCCGGGTACGCCGGCTGCTTGTCGGGGGGAATCGTGTTGACGTACGGCGTGTTGAGCGTGATCGGCAGGTCCACGTCGTCCCGCCGGGCCTTGTCCTCGAGGATCGAGAGCAGAAACTGCACCCGCTCCGGCCCCTTGCTCTGCAGCACGTACTCCAGCGAGTCCAACCATTCGGCCGTCTCCTGCGGGTCGGGATCGTGAATCTGCGAGACGTATTCCGGGGAGGCCTTACGCGAGCCGTCGAGGGTCTTGGTTTCGGCCATGCAAATCTACCTGAGGCAATGAGAGCGTGGATGGAGCCGAGGGCGTGCATTTGCGGCCGCCCCGTAAGAATTGTGCGAAAGCGCAGTCCGATCGTAAAGGACAGAACGAGAGCCGCCGCCGTGTGGACGACGTAAAGTTCTACCACAAAACGAGTTGAAGGGAAAGGCGAACGGGCAATCGCCGCTCCGCCGCAAGCGACAGTGCCGCCGGGGCGCCTCAATCGAAATCGAACTCGACACGGCCTTCGACGAGGCGAAGACGGGCCTCGAAGG
>JAHWKS010000631.1 GCA_019347795.1 Planctomycetota bacterium
GATCTATCCTGGATGCGGTCGAGTGGGCGATGGAGCATTATCCCGTCGATCGCCGGCGGATCTACCTCACGGGAACGTCCGGCGGCGGGCACATGACGATGCTCATGGCGGGGACCCATCCGGAGATTTGGGCCGCCGCCAGCGGCTGGGTCGGCATCAGCGATCTGGCCGCATGGCATGAATTGCACCGCGACGATCGTTACGGACAGATGCTGCGGGCGTGCTGCGGCGGGGCGCCCGGAGACTGTGCGGACATCGATGCCGAGTATCGTCGGCGCTCGCCGCTCACGCATCTGCACCGCGCAGCGGGGCTGCCGCTCGATTTGGCGGCGGGAGTGCATGACGGCCATGAAGGATCGGTTCCGGTCGCTCACTCGTTGCGGGCGTTCAATGTCATCGCTCAAGCGGCCGGGGCGGCGCCGGTGTCGGACGACGAGATCGCTCAAATCAGCCGCCGCAGCGGACGTCTGGAGAACCCGCGCGACGGCGACGAGCTGTTCGATCCGATCTTCGGGCGAAACGTCTATCTCCGCCGCACGGCCGGGCCCTGCCGCGTGAGCATCTTCGAAGGCGGTCACGAGTGCCTCCCGGAGGCGGCGATCGAGTGGCTCTCCCGCCATAGGAAACCGCGCTGATCGCCTCACGCCGCGAAGCGGCGGTAGACGGCGAGGCTGCCGCAGTAGACGGCGTAGCAGATGAGCCCGACGCCGGTGATCGCCAGCAGCCAGGGACCGTAAGGCTGGTCGGCGAGGACCTCCAGCGCTTCGCCGAAGCTTTTGGTTTCGCTCGGGTCCAGCTTCCACGCGGCCAGGATCACGAAGAAACCGACGATGAGAAACGTGATCCCGCGTGCGGTCAGGCCGACCACTCCGGCGATCTTGGCGATCTTGCGCTGCGGTTCTCTCATTTTCTGGGGTTTATAGTCGCGCATGAAGTTTTGGGTGGACGCCAGGCGAAGCTCAAAGCACGCCAGCCCGAGCACGGCCGCGCCCACCAGCCCCAAGAGGAAGCGTCCGCCCGGGTACTCCAGGACCATCGCGGCGAGGCCGTTTTCCGATGTATCGCCGCCAGCGCCGATGATCGACACCGGCGCCGCGTAGATCGCCAGACCCACGTAGATCAGGCCGACGATGAAGTAGCCGATGCGCCGGGCGATGTCTTTCCACTCGGCCCCCCGCCGTCCCGGATCGACCGCGGCCTGCACAAACCGCCACAGGGCGTAGGCGACCAGCCCGATGGCGGTGAGCCACAACAACACCTGTCCGAACGGCTGTTGGCCGATCTCGCGAATGGCGCCGTGGGAGCCTTCGGCCCGTCCGCCCCGCCAGGCAGCCGCCACGGCCATCGCGCCGACGATGGCGAACACCACGCCCTTGGTCGCAAAGCCGATGCGGCCCGCCCACTCGATCCATCGTCCGTGCTCGGCCGCCAAGTGATCCACCTTTTGATGCACGGCGCCGTGGGCCATATCATGATCTCCCGAGAGAAGTTGTGGCGGAGAGTGCGACAACCAAATGCAAACGGCGCGCCAACCTCGGGACCGCGCCGAGCGCTTCAAACTTCGCTATGATGGCGGCAAGATTTTCTCCGCCAGCGCGAAGTATCCGTTCAGGAGCGATTCGCCATGTCTGATCCGAGCCGTCACGCCCGCGAGCGGGGAGCGATCGAGTCAATCCTTCGCCGCATTCCCGGCTTCCAAGGCTACCTGGAGCAGGAGTATCGCCGCGAAAGCGACTACCTCACCCGCACCTGGATGGCCGACCGCCTGCAAGCGAGCAAGCGCCGTCTCGATGACTATATGCGCAACCTCGTGGATCAAGGGCAGCTCGATGCCCTCACTTTGTGCGAGCGGCTGCGGACGCGGCTGGACGGCGCCATCTCCCGCATCCGCGGCGAGGTGCGCGGCTACAGCGGCCTGTTCGACTACGTGCAGGTGAATGAGAAACTGCTTGAAGAAGTGTACGATTACGACCTCGCGCTGGTGGATCAGGTGGACGACCTCGCCGACGCGATCGAAAAGCTGCCGCAAACGTCCGAGCCGCCCTCGGCCGTGGTTCCCGACCTGCTCCGACGCCTTGGGGAGATTGAGGAGAAGTTCGCCCATCGGGCCGACCTGCTGAAAGGGCTGGGACCCGAGCAGCCGTCGTAGGAATTTCCAATTTCAAATTCAGAATCAAATTGCAAACTCAGATGTTTTGGCTTCGCCGGCGCGGGCAATTTGCAGTTTTCAATTTGGAATTACCATTTGCCTTGCAAGGAAACTCGCCATGGCCATTCGCTTGGAAGTCATCGACTACTTTGACGAGTCCAACCGCTCGCTGGTGCATCGCGTGCCGCCGCAGGGCTCGGCCGACATCAAGTACGCCGCCCAGCTCATTGTGCAGGAGAACCAGGAGGCGGTTTTCTTCCGCGACGGCAAGGCGATGGACACGTTCGGCCCGGGCCGGTACACGCTAACAACGGCGAACGTGCCGATCATCACCCGCCTCTTGACCCTCCCCTGGGAGAAGTCGCCGTTCCAGGCGCAGGTCTACTTCGTGGGGAAGCAGACGTTTCTGGATCAGAAGTGGGGAACGCGGCAGCCGATCACGGTCCGCGATCAGGACTTCGGCATTGTACGCCTGCGAAGTTTCGGCAAGTTCTCTTTCCGCTGCGTCAACTCGGCGAACCTGATCAACACGCTGGTGGGGACGCAGGGGAAGTACACCACCGATGAAGTGGCGAGCTTCCTGAAGGACCTGATCGTCTCGCGGCTGACCGACGTGCTGGGGAGCGCGCAGCTGAGCCTCTTGGACCTGCCGGCCAAGTTCGACGAGATCGGCGCCGCGGCCCGCGTAAAGGTGGCCGACGACTTCGGCAAGTATGGGCTGGAGCTGGTCGATTTCTTCATCAACGCCATCACGCCCCCCGAGGAGGTGCAGAAGGCGATCGACGCCCGCAGCAGCATGGGCGCCATCGGCGACTTGCGGGCGTACACCATGTTCCAGGCCGCCAACAGCATGTCGAAGATGGCCGAACAAGGCGGAGGCGGCGCGGGCGCCAATGCGATGGGAATGGGAATGGGCGCCGGCTTCGGGATGATGATGCCGGGCATGATCCAGGGCGCGATGCAGGGAGGGCAGCCGCAACAGCCTCCGCAGTCGTCGGCGCCGCAGCAACAACGCAGCCCCGCGACGCAACCGGCGGCGGGCGCGGCGGCGGGCTTTGGCGCCGGTCTCAGCTTCGACGATTTGGCCGCTTCCCACGTCGATGCGAAGCAGCTCGTCCGCCAGGTCGCCCAATCCGGCGGCTGGAAGATGGAAGAGCACGGCGAACAGTGGAGCATCACAGTCCCCGTCGGCTCCTTGCGGAAACAGACGGTGCACGTGGACTTCGCCGGGAAGGACGAAGAGGGAGACGCGATCATCGCCTTCTCCTCCACCTGCGGCGTCTTCAACGAACGCAATGCCGCGGCGCTGTTGCGGTACAACACGAAGATGGTCCACGGCGCCTTCGCCGTGCAGAGCACCCCCTCCGGCGAAATGATCGTGGTGCAGGCGAATCAACTGACCGACACGGCCGATCCCTTAGCCATCACCCGCGTGTTGACCGCTGTCGCGTGGCAAGCCGACAAGGTCGAGCAAAAACTCGGCGGCGCCGATCAGTTTTGATCGCTCCACCGGCGGGCTCGCGTTCGCAGTTTTCCAGGCGTCACGATTCCTCTTTCGCCTTGCGGACCGTTACAACCGGACAGGCCGCGTTGCGGGAGACGGCTTCGGCGACACTGCCGGCCAAGGCGCGCATCAGCCCGGTTCTTCCGTGCGTTCCCATCACGATCGCGTCCACGTGCTCCTCCTTCGCCAACCGTAGAATCTCCGCCGATGGATGAACCGTTTCCGACGTCGGCGGAGCGTAGAGCAAGCGGTGCTCGAAGGGGACGTTGCCGCCGGGCCTCACCTTCTGCAGACGCGCAAGTTCCTCGGGATTCGGCTTAGGCTCTTCGTCAACCAATTCGCCAACGGGCTGCAATTCCCGATCGGAAACGTGCACAATCAACAATGCCGCCCCCCAATCGCGGGCTAGCGACTCGGCGAAGCAGAGGGCGTGTTGGCTCGATTCGGAATAATCCGTGGCGTAGAGAATCTTTTTGTCGGCCATACTCCGCCTCCCGTGGGAGTCGACGGCTGTAGTTCAGAAGATGGCTCCCGGCGCCGAGAAGGCGGTGCAAGTCCGGCGCCATTTTTCCGGCCTTCCAACCGCTCCGCGATCATTACTCG
>JAHWKS010000632.1 GCA_019347795.1 Planctomycetota bacterium
ATTCACCGCGACATCAAGCCGTCGAATGTGATGGTTTCGCTGCACGACGGCGCGGCGGAGCCCAAAATCATTGACTTTGGCATTGCCAAAGCCATCAACCGGCGTCTCACGGAAAACACGCTGCACACCGAGTGCGGGAGGATTATCGGGACCCCGCTGTACATGAGTCCGGAGCAGGCCCACAGGGACGGCCCGGACGTCGATACGCGGACCGACATCTACTCGCTGGGAGTGTTGCTGTACGAATTGCTTACCGGCGCCACTCCGTTTGAGCGGACCAGGCTGGAAAACGTCTCCTACGACGAAATCCGGCGCATCATCCGGGATGAAGAGCCCCTCCGCCCCAGCACGAAGATCGACACTCTCGGCGCAGCGGGCACGACCGTCTGCGCGTGTCGGGGGACGGACCCAAAGCGGTTGTCAGCGGCGCTGCGGCGCGATCTGGACTGGATTGTGATGAAGGCTTTGGAGAAGGATCGCGATCGGCGATACAAAACCGCGGATGGTTTCGCGACGGACATTCGACGCTACTTGAACGATGAGGTGGTCGAAGCACGTCCTCCCTCCAGGTCGTACAAGTTTTTCAAGTTCGCTCGTCGCCACCAACGGCCGCTCCTAACTGCCGCCGCGTTGGCCGCGATGCTCGCGGCGGGCGCCGCGGTAAGCGTCTGGCAAGCGATTCGCGCGACGGAGTCCGAGCGCATCGCGAAAGCCGAAGCCGCGGCTTCCGAAGCCGTCATCGCCTTTATCAATGGAGACCTGTTGGCGCAGGCCCATCCCTCCCAAGAGCCTGACCGTGATTTGAAAGTGCGCGACGCGCTGGACCGAGCGTCGTTGAAGATCGACGGCCGATTTGACGGACAGCCGCTGGTTGAAGCGGCCATCAGGCACGCCGTCGGAACGGCGTACCTCACGCTCGGCGAATATGCCGAATCGGAGCGGCATCTGGAAACAGCCGTAGACATCCGGCGCCGGCATTTGGGCGCCGGACATCGCAAGACGGTTGACAGCTTGGCGCACCTGGCGATCACGATTTGCAGGCAGGGTCGTTACATCGAGGCGGAGCGGCTCCATCGGGACGTCCTGAAGCTCAGGCAGCAGACGCACGGCGCCGAGCATCCTCGAGCGCTCGTGAGCATGATGAACCTGACTGCCGCGGTGAGCGGGCAAGGCCGATATGCGGAGGCCGAAAAACTCACGCTTGAGTTGCTGCGCATCCAGCAGCAAGTGCTCGGCGCGGAGCATCCGAATACGCTCAAGACCATGATCAACCTCGCCATTTCGAAACAGAAACAAGGCCGGTATGCCGAGGCTGAGCAACTCTGCCGCAAGCTGATACAGTCGCAGCGGCGAGTGCTGCCGGCGGAGCATCCCCAAACGCTGGACGCCATGTCGATCTTGGCCGCCGTGGCGCTTGATCAGGGCCGCCATGCCGAAGCCGAAAGCCTGCACCAGGAGGTTTACGACCTTCGCCGCCGCGTCCTGGGCCCCGAGCATTCGGACACGCTCAGCAGCATGAACAACTTGGCTCTCGCGATATACCGGCGCGGCCGACACAACGAGGCCGAGAAACTGCGACGCGAACTGCTCGAGATTCAGCAACGGGTTCTGGGTTTGGAGCATCCTGCCACGCTCGAGAGCAGGATGAATCTGGCCATCACCGCGTATAGTCGCAGAGACTTCGCGGAGGCCGAAAGGCTCCACCAGGAAGTTTTCGACACGCGCCGCCAAATCCTGGGCGTGGAGCATCCCGATACGCTGATCAGCAAGCTGAACCTGTTGAATGCCATTGCGGCTCAGGGGCGTCATTCCGAGGCGGAACGAGGTTACCGCGACCTCCTGCAAGTCCAGACCCGCGTGTCGGGCTTGGAGGATCCCAATACCCTCAGAACGATGATAAATCTTGCCGTCGCGATCCACAAACAAGGCCGCTATGCCGAGGCGGAGACGCTGCGCCGCGACACTCTCACCGCTCAGACCAGGGCTTTGGGTCCGGAGCACCCCGACACCCTGGTCACCACGTTCAATCTCGCAAACGCCGTTTACGCCCAGGATCGTTACGAGGAGGCGGAACAGCAATACCGGACAACGCTCCAGAAGATGCGACAAATCCTCGGTGAAGAGCATCATCATACTCTCCGTTGCATGTCGGCGCTGGCCTACTCGCTTGACGCGCAGGGGCGGCGCGTCGAGGCGGAGGAGGGCTTTCGACAGGTCTTGGAAATCCAGCGCCGCGTGCTCGGTCCCGACCATCCCGAGACGATCCAGAGCATTAGCGAGCTCGCCGGGCTCCTGTCCATTTCGGCCCCCCCGGATCGGCGCGACCCGGCTCAGGCAGTCGAGTTGGCGCAAGAGGCGCTGCGGCGTCAACCCGACAACGCGAAGCTCCACCAGGTGCTGGGCCAGGCTCAATACCGGGCCGGGCATTTCCGCGAGGCGATTAAGTCGCTGCACAAATCGATGGAGATTCGCGGGCCGAACGAACACGATCTCTTCACGCTCGCCCTCGTCCGTTGGCGACTGGATGAAAAAGACCTCGCTGTGGCGTTGTACGATCAACTGCGCGGCCGGGCATCGAAAAATAAGCGCCACGAAACGCTGAGGAAAGAACTGGAATCGCTGGTCGGACCGGAAGCGGCGAAATTGCAGTCCTGAGTTCGCATGAACGCCGAGCGCGATTACCGCACACCACTGGCGTTCGGGTGCCTGGTGCTTGTGATTGCCGCGGTGTCGGTTCACGACGCGGCCCTGGTTGTTCTGCACTACAGCGTGATTCGCGAGAGCGAGTGGAACCCGATCGGCCGCTGGTTGATCGACCTGCAGCATGGGGACGTGTGGCTGTTTGTGCAGTTGAAGATGTGCGGGACGGCGGTGGTGGGCGCGGTGCTCGTGACCATGTACGGCCGCCGTCGGCGCCTGGCCTTTACGGTCGCCGCGGCGGTGGCGTGCTTTCAAGTCGGACTGCTCTTGTTTCTTTCGTTGTGGTGAGGCGATCCTATGAGGGGTCCATCGCGACCGCCGCACGCGCGACGCGGCTGCTTTCACCGATTCGCACTCGAGGCCGTTCGTTTCTCCGCGCTCACGGGCGCGATGCTCCTGGTGCTTGGACTGCTGGCGCTGACCGAGGCCGCCGCGCTTCGCTGGGCCGGCGTCGGGTACACGCCGCCGCGGTCGTTGACTTTTGCCGCGATCGCCGATCTGTCCGTGTCCGCCGACGGCCGATGGGGGGCCTCGTGCGTTCGCTTTCAATGTGCCGGAACGCCGGCGGAACAGCGAATCTGGTCGGAAATCCTGGTTCACGATATGCAACGCCCTGAGCGGACGATTCGCTTGTACGTGGAGCGCTTGGACCCGCAGGATTTGGCGATCTCGCCCAGCGGAGATCGAATCGCCTTCGCCACGGGGGACCAGTCCGTTTATCTCTGGCGCCGCCGCACAAACGGCGATCCGTTGCGGTTGTTGGCTCGCAACCCTGATGGCGGATTCCGTGACCTTGCCTGGTCCCTTGACGACCGGCGGCTGGCAGCCGCCGGAACAAAGCACCTTTATGTCTGGCGTCTCCCGTCGGGAGAACTACTCAGCCAGATCGAACGCGGCTCTAAGGGACGGATCTGGATCGGCTTTGAAAGCGATTCCCAGCGACTGCTGTGCGTCGCCTCGGACGGCCAGATTCGTCTTTGGGACGCAGAGGGATCGCGACTCGTGCAAGTTCTTGGCAGCGCTCCGGCGCACCTGCAGGACGTCGATTGGACTATGAATCTCCAACGAACTGCGTTCCTGATTAGAGGGAATGCCGTCTGCGTCGGAGATCTTCAAACCGGACGCGTCCATTGGCGCAGCGCCCCGTACGCCCGGCGTGACGGAGCAGTGGCGATGTCGCCCGATGGCAGGTGGGTCGCCGCCACCGAGCATGTCTGTGATCGCGCCAATATTGACGTTTGGAACGCGCGCACGGGGGAGCGAGTGCTCGCTCTGTCGGGACACGAGAAGGCGATTCACGGATTACGTTTCTCGCCCGACGGCACGCTCTACTCGTGGGACCGGGAAGGCATGATCATTGGATGGAATCTAGACTTGGAAACCCGGCAGCCCGTCTGGCGGTTTCTCGTGACGAACGCCATGATCGGCTCGATGGACGAGTAACAACTTGTTCGCGTCCCGGCGATGTGGGTCGCGCTGAGTGAACATCCTCCGAAGCTCGACGAGGATTGAACAAGCTCACGGCCGGCAATGTGGTATAACCT
>JAHWKS010000633.1 GCA_019347795.1 Planctomycetota bacterium
CGGGCTGCACTTTTTCGCCGACTCGCAGAAGGCCCTGGACGAACTCGGCTACTCGAGGCGGCCGCTCGACGAAACGCTCCTTGACACGCTTCGACATCTTCGGGAGCGGGAGCGATTGCCCGAGCAATGGGAGTTCGTGAAGTCGCTCGCGCCCGACAACGTGGCTTCCGTCATTTGCTTGAAGCAACTGGCGTCGCGGCACGTGTTCGCGGGATTTCTGCTGTCGCGGTTTCCGACGGTCTTCAATATTTGTCAAGGAAATCACGATCTGCGGTCCAGCCTAACGCGGATCACTGAGGCGAGCCGCTATGCGGCCGGGCGGTTCCGCATTCCGCGTTCCTGCAAGCGGGAGCGATGGGTGATCGACCGCATGTTCGATTACGTCTACTTCGGCTCCGATGAGTTTCTCAGGGAGGTGATTCCCGGATGACGAGCCCGCGCACCGAGCACGCGGATGTGTGCGTCGTCGGCACGGGCGCCGGCGGCGGGCTGCTGGCGTATCGGCTGGCGATGGCGGGGCTGCGCGTGATCTCTCTCGAGCAGGGGAAGATCATACAGGATGATTATTTCACCAACGAGCTTGCGCCCGAGCAGGAGCAAAACTACGGCGTCACGCCCGGAATGCCGTGGCCGATGAAGGCCACCGACGCCTACTTTTACGACAACTACCGCGCGCATCAGCTTTACGCCACGCCCGAGGTCAGCTCCAGCTCGCCCGCTTCCGAGCCGGTTTTCCTCAACCGGCAGATGTTCGCCGTCAACGGCAAGCAGAACGTTTGGGGCGCGGTCGCTCTGCGGTACTCCGAGCGAGACTTCCGCGGCCGGGAATTCGGCGACTCTGATTTCAACTGGCCCATCGGCTACGGCGATCTGGAGCGGCATTACAGCGAGGTCGAGCGGCTGATCGGCGTGTGCGGCACGCGGGAGAACCTCGATGTCGTTCCCGACGGCGAGTTCATCCCGCCCATGCCGCTGCGGCCGGTAGACAAGATTTTACTGCGGGCGGTGCAGCGCATCCGCGACGTGAAGATTCACGCGATTCCCGCCCGTAAGGCGATCGAAACCCGTCCCGAGTTCGAGAACGCGTGCCGCGGATGCGGCGTGTGCGGCTATGGCTGCCGCGGCGGGAGCGTCTACAAATTCTCGAAGCGGCTTTTGCCGGAGATCCTTCCTCGGAGGAATTACCGGCTGATCGAGCATGCAAAAGTCATACGCCTGGCGCGCGATCCGCACTCCGACCGCATCGCGGCGGTCGAGTGCCTCGACACGGAAACGCGGCAGCCGTTCCGCGTCGAAGCAAAGGCGGTCGTGCTGTCCGCCGGGGCGATGGAGACCCCGCGAATACTCTTCAACTCGCCCGATGAATCCTTCCCCGCGGGGCTGGCCAATCGCGGCGGCGCCGTGGGCTGCTTCCTGCACGACAACGTCAAGATCGGCATGGGAACGTCGCTCTTGAAGCTGGCGGGGACGCGGGAGAGTTACGACGTCGGCTACGGCGACGGCATGCTCATTCCGAGGTTTCTCTTCGACAACCAGGAATTCCGCGGCGGCTTTCAGATACAATATATGCATATTTGGCCCCGACGCCCTTTTTACGTCGACGGGCTGGCGCCGTATCCCGGTTGGCTGCGAAGACGGCTGGCGAAACTGCTCTTCAAGAGTTACGTTGGACTATTGTTCCAGGGCAAGCCTGCCGTTTCCCGCGCGAACCGCTTGGCGCCGAGCGACGCGCGAGACGCCTTCGCGACGCCGCAGGTCGATGTCCGTTACGCCTCCGCCGACAACGACCGCGCCATGCAGCGAAGCATGATCCAGTACGGTCGGCGGATTTTACGAAAGTGCTCGGGCCTGGTAATCATGGACTTTGTGGACGACAAGCCCGGGAACTCCATCCACTACTCCGGCACGACGCGAATGGCGGCCGACGGTCGCGACGGGGTGGTGAACGCCCACCTGCAATCCTTCGATCATTCCAACTTGTACCTCTGCGACGGCGGCGTGATTCCCGAGTTGTCGGAGAAGAACCCGACGTTGACGATCATGGCCCTGGCCAACCGCCTCGCGGAGCATCTGTCGCAACGATTAGGCGCAACGAACCTCCGCGTGATTTCCGCCGGCGATCCGCGAGCGCTGGCGCCATGATTTCCGAAGCCAGCCGCGCCCCCCCCAACATATGCTTCATGAGCCGATCCCCTTCCCGACGTTTAAAAGTGCTGTTTACCGAGGGGTCGAGCATGACCGCGCGCGAGGCGCTGTACGCGCTGGGTCCGCGGCATACGATTGACGTGCTCGACCCATCGCCGTGGTGCCAGTGCCGGTTTTCGAGCCTGGTGCGGCGATGGCGGCGCTGCCCCTCGTACAACCAAGACCCGGAAGCGTACCTCGATTTTCTCGTGAAGCTGCTTCAAACGGGCGAGTACGACGTGCTGCTCCCCACGCACGAGCAGATCTACCTCGTCTCCCGCTTCAAGGACTTGATCACGCCGCACGTGGGCGTGGCGGTGGCCGACTTCGATGCCTTGGCCCGGCTGCAAAGCAAGGCGGAGTTCGCCCGGCTCCTGGACGAGCTGGAGCTGCCGGCGCCGGCGACGTTGATCGTGAGGAACCGGGCGGAGCTGGAGCACTACGACGAATTTCCCTATTACGTGAAGATCGATTTCAGCACCGCGGGGAACGGCGTGCGCCGCGTGGAGAACGCCGACGAGCTGCGCCGCGTCGCCGACGAGTTCGAGTCGGCCGGTTGGCTCGACGGGCGCAACGAGGTGGTCCTGCAGCGTCCCGCCAAAGGCGTGCAATGCTCCGCTTCGGCCATCTTCCAGCACGGCCGGCTGGTCGGCGTGTTCGACTACCACGTCCGCCGGCCCGGCGTCGGCGGCTGGAACATGAACGGCGTGAGCGTGCATCACCCGATCGTTTACGAGCACATGCGACGCGTCGGCGAGCATCTGTCGTTCCACGGAACGTTCTTCGCCGATTATTTCTACGATCGCCAGACGGGCCGGCCGGAGTACATCGAAGCCAATCCGCGGCTGGGGCCCACGTTCTACGCCCAACTGTGCGGCAGCGATTTTGGAGAGCAAATAGTGCGGCTTTCGCTCGGCGAGGAGGTTGAGCCGCTTCCCACGCCGCAGGAAGGCGTGCGTTCCCACCAGGCGTTTCTGATGCGGATTTCGTTCGCCCTGGAAGGCGCCACGCGGCGGCGATTGTTGGGCGAGGTCTGGCGATCCTTGCGGAAGCAAGGGGTCTATCATGACAGCGAAAACCTTCTCACCCGTCCCAGGGCCGACTGGATGAGCGTGCTCCCGGCGACGGGAGTGACGACGCTGCTCCTGGCCGCGCCCAGCGCGGCGAAGTTGCTCTACAGGAACACGGTCGGGAATTTCTCCCTCCCCGAGACGGCGGCTCGCAACATTCGCGAGCTGGCCGCCGCAGGCCCCGCTCCGCATGCACGTTGATTCTCCGCCGACGGTCGCGGTTCGACCGGGCAGCAAGTCGTGGACGCTCCGCCTGCGCGGCCTGATTCCCCTGGCCGTCAGCGCAGCCTTCCTGGCCTGGGTCGTCTCCGCCGTCTCGCTGGAGAAGCTCCTTGAGGCGGTGGTGCAGTTGAACTGGCCGGCCCTGATCGCGCTCACGGTCGTATACCTGACGGCGGTCTACCTGCTGGACTCGGCATGCCTGTGGCGACTTTTCCACCGTCCGGGGCAGCCGCTCTCATACGCGGCGGCGCTTCGCGCCCGCGGCAATTCCTACATCTTTGGACTGTTCCACTACGGCTTGGGGCAGGCGATGCTGATCTGGCTCTTGGCGAAGGCCCAAGGCCGCCGCGTGACGGATGCGGCTCTTCGTTGCGTGGTGCTTGCGTTTGTCGATCTGGCGGTATTGTTCAGCTTCGGATTGATCGGGGCGATGCTGAGCGTCGCCGCCGGGCCGCACACGCAGTCGGTCGTCGTGATCTGCGCGATTGGATTGGCGGCGCTGGTGGGCATGACGCTCGCCACGCGCTGCGCGTCGGGGGCCTCGAGCCAGTGGCTGCGGCAGACCCGCGTCGGCGCCTGGTTCAGCTCGTGGGAGTGGAGCTGGCGGCTCATCGGACAATTGCTTGGATTGCGAGTGGCGTTCAACCTGTTGCTCATCGGCTATGCGATCATCGGCTTTTATCTCTGCGGCATCGACGTCGACGCGACGACCGCCGTGAGCGCCTTGCCGATGGTCGCCCTGGTGACGGCGCTTCCGATCAGCAT
>JAHWKS010000634.1 GCA_019347795.1 Planctomycetota bacterium
CGCGAGCTCAACTGCTTGTCACGTAAACCACGCGAACAACGCGATCGGACTCGCTCACGGCGAAGACGGCCCGCAACGGCGCAACGAGCAACTCTCGCATCGCTTCAGGCGTCGGCGTGCCCTTCGTCGTTGCGTCAAACCGAAGAAGCGAATCAACCTTATTGGCCGCGGCAGAAACGGCGCCACGGTTCGGCGACGCCATCCATATGTCTGCGAGATCATTCTGCGCCTGTTGATGCCATACAACCGTGTACCGCGTCATTTCCTCTCCAGCGAATTCAGGTGCTCCAGCACGTCGCGAGTGCTGATCCAGGGACCGTCGGACTGGAGGCGTTCACGAGCGAGGGCAATTTCATCTTCACGCAGTCCGCGAGCGACGATACCGAGCAGGTTGCCCGTCTCATCCCGAATCTCGACCGGTTCCGTCGCGGCCATGAAGATCTGCGCTTGCTCACCGGTAAGGACAATTTGTGTCATCGCAGTTCATTCCCTCTATGCTCGGCGTTGCTCGCTGGCCCCAACTTAACATCAGCGGGGTGAGGCGCCACCCTTGGTTTATTATACACGGCGACGTCCGACGCTACGCTGGCGCCCGCCGGCCGGCAAACTCCAGGCGGGCTACGCCGCACGCCATTGCGGGAAATCGGCGGGCGGCGTACGATCAGCGACTCCAACCTCGGCGACGCTTTCGATCGCCGTGCGATCTTATCCTGCTGCCTCGCTCATGCAGTTGCTGCTGGCTCAAAGCGATTACCCGGGACTGGAAGGTTTTCTCGGCGGCCGTGGTTCGCTGATGCTCGACATCGTCTTTTTGGCGATGTTCGCCGTCGTGCCGGCCATGGCCGTGAGCATCTACCTGGTCAAGCTCCGCCGGCGGCACTTGCTGCACAAATGGATTCAAGTCACCCTGGGCGCGGTGCTGCTGGCGGCGGTCGCAGCGTTTGAAGTCGATATGCGGCTCCACGGTTGGCGGGAGCGAGCGGCGCCTTCGCCGTACTATGAAAGCAACCTTGTGGATGCGATGCTCTACGTACACCTCGTGTTCGCCGTCCCCACGGTCGTCATCTGGGCGTGTGTGATCATCGCCGCGCTGCGTCAGTTTCCCAATCCGCCGACGCCGGGGAAGCACAGCCGCCGCCATAAGCTGTGGGGATGGATCGCTGCCATCGAGATGACGATGACCGCCGTCACCGGCTGGATCTTCTATTGGATGGCGTTTGTGGCGATGTAAGAGGAGGCTGAACGATCATGCCCCGCAACCGACGCAACATCGGCGAGTGCCCCCGCTGCGGAAAGGCCAGCTACGCGTGCAGCTACAACCACTTCCAAAGCGAGGATCTGCGGATCGATTCCTGGGAGCATAAGTGTCCCGACTGCGGCCTTCGCGAAACCAAGGCCTTCCGCTCGGATGAGGACGATTTGGCCGAAGGCCTCGATCCCGAGGTCTGCCCTCTCTGCGGCCGCACGCCATAGCGATAGGCGACGGCCGAACTACGGCGCTTCCACCTTTCGCAAGAGCGTGTCGAATGCCGGATCGACCAGAAAGTGATTTTCGGTCCACTCGACGAACTTCACGTGACACGTGAGCGCCGGCTCAAGCCACACGGCGCCCGGGACTCCGCACTCGACGAACGGCGTGCGACGCACGATTTGCGACATCCGGTCCCGTAGCTCCGCCCGCAGCTCGGGAGAGATTCCCTCCCGCACCGTGGCCGCGAACCGCAGCTCATTTGCATCTCCGACGGCAGTCGCCACCAAGAGCGCTGTGAAGCCGACTTCAGCCGACTCGCTGGGCAAAAAACCGATGATCAGGCAGTCGCATTCCTTGAGGCGCTCGACCGGTTTCCCCTTCGGCGCCGAGGGGACGGCTTCCACCTCGTCGGCCGCGCCGGGGAACTCTTGCACCGACTGCGTGACGTCGCCGTCGCCGGCGGATTGCACATCTGAACCGGCAGATTGAGAGATCGCCCCGCCCATCCCCGACTTACCTCCCGCCGGCCCGCTTTGGGCTTGCCTGGCGATGGCCTTCACCAAGCCGCGGCTGGGCGGCTTCTTCACGATCTCGCCGTCGAAGAGGTAGTCGTAAGGAAACCCGCCCACGGTCAAGACGGCGATGAGCGCCGTGGCGCCCGCCAGCGACGTCATCATCGGCCGGAGCGTCTTGGGCAATTCCGCCACGGCGGGTCCCCAGATGGCGAAGGGGCGAAGCACCGCATCCCAGGGCCCGAACTGTGTATCCTGCGAGGCGGCCTTCATGCACGCCCAACATTGCGCCAGGAGAAACATCACCGTCCCGACCGCCACCTGGAGGAACGCCCAGCGAATCCGAATGTAGCTGCCGTCCGGCGTGGCCAGGCGAATGCCGATCGTCAATGCCGTCACTCCCGCCACGACCCCGATCAGCGGCCAAATCCATCCGGGAATCGCCCGAAACGCCGCGAAGTACGAGAGCCTGGTCTCCGGTTGCGATTCGTTCTCAGCCCCGTCCTGCTTGAAGGCCGCTTCCCAATCCTGATCGAGATCAACGCACTGCCCTAAGACGGCGTAATATCCGCAATTCCGGCACCAAGTGCTCCGAGTATCTTGTCCCGTCGCCCCGCAATTCTCGCACGCCGGTCCCCTCGCGACCAACGTTTCTTCCAGGTTCACCGACTGCGTTTGCGACACCTCCGGATCAGCCTTAAGCATTTCGACCGCCCCCGCGCGAAGGAAAGAAGCAAACCTCACGCAAGCCTAGAGCGCAATTTGGGGCAAGTCGAACCGGCGCCGGCGGGGTTTTTTTCCTTAGACGGCCGTCGCGGCCTCGGCCAGCTTTTCCCGGCCCGCCAGGAGCAACTCCTCCGTCTCGTCCCAGCCGATGCAGCCGTCGGTGATCGAGACGCCATACTCCAGTTTCGCCGGATCGCCAAGCTTCTGAGCGCCGGCATGGAGGTTGCTTTCCAGCATCATCCCGATGATCGCCTCGCTGCCGGAAAGACGTTGCTGAAGGACGCTGTTCCAGACCTCCGCCTGCCGGCGATAGTCCTTGTTGCTGTTGGCGTGCGAGCAATCGATCATGAACCGCGGCGAGAGCCCCCGTTCGCTCAGCATCGCCGCCGCCTGGGCGACGTGCTCGGGGGCGTAATTCGGTCCGCCGCGCCCGCCACGAAGGATCAAATGCCCGAAAGGATTCCCCGTCGTGTGCACCAGGCACGTCTGGCCGTCGGGATTGATGCCCAGGAAATTGTGCGGACTGCGGGACGCGACCAAGGCGTCCACCGCGGTGGCGATCTCGCCGTCGGTGCCGTTCTTGAATCCGACCGGCATCGACAACCCGCTCGCCATCTGCCGATGCGTGGGAGACTCCGTGGTGCGGGCGCCGATGGCGGCCCACGTCACCAAGTCGGCAATGTACTGCGGCGTAATCGGCTCGAGCATCTCAGTGGCCGTGGGGAGGTCCATCTCGGCAATCGTGAGCAACAGCCGCCGCGCGATCCGCAGCCCCTCGCTCACGGCGAACGAATCGTCCAGCCGCGGGTCATTGATCAGACCCTTCCAGCCGAGCGTGGTCCGCGGCTTCTCGAAATAGACCCGCATCAGGACGAGAAGCTGATCCTCGACCTGCTTGGCCAACCGCCGCAGACGCTGGGCATACTCCAACGCGGCTTGTTCATCGTGAATCGAGCACGGCCCGACGACGACCATCAGCCGCGGGTCTTCGCCTTGCAGGATTCGCTTGACGACCTCCCGAGTGCGGACGATCGTCTCGTTCGCCTCCTCGGTCATCGGCTGCTCGTTCTTCAAATCACGCGGAGAAATCAGCGGCGTCAGGCCGCGGACGTGCAGGTCTTGGGTGGCTTTCATCGTCGGTGGGATCAGCCCGGCAGGGGAATGGAGGCGAGAGGTCGTCAGGGACTTGACGGCTGATGGACGACCTTCATCTTCCAGTGTGGTCGGCAGCGGCAGAGCGCACAAGTAGCACACGACGCCTGCGTCGCCCCTGTCGAAAGTTCGCCTTCGTGGGTATAATAACTTGTTTTGGTATTTTCGTTCTTTGGAGGACTGCTGTGTACGAGAGGTTGGTTATTGTCGGCGCCACGGGGGCCGTGGGGCGTTTGGTGCTGCGAATGCTGGAGGAGCGGGAATTTCCCTGCGAATCGATTACGTTTCTCGCCTCGCAAAGGTCGGCCGGCAAGACGGTTACGTTCAAAGGCGCCGAGCATCCGGTTGAGGTGCTGCGGCCGGAGTCGTTCCGCGAGGG
>JAHWKS010000635.1 GCA_019347795.1 Planctomycetota bacterium
CGTCCTGCGAGGCGGCGACGGCCACCGACTCTTCGATCTCGCTGAGCTGCTCGAGCGGATTGACCGCCTCCTCGCCGGACGCCGATGCCGCTTCATCCAGCCGGCCGAACTCGACGACGCTCTCCTGCGGCGACGACTCCATGTGCCATGGCGCCGGCAACTGCTGCAGGTCCGCCCAGGCCTCCTGAATTCCCGCGGCGTCGATCCGCCGTACGCCGCCGACGCATGCCAGCACCAGGGCGTGGTCGCACACCTGGTTCACGAGCCGCGGCACGCCGCCGGTCGCGTCATACACGGCGCTGAGGGCGTCGTCGCAAAATACCTCAGCGGCTGAACCGCCCGCGGCGGTCAGTTGCGAGCGAATGTACGCCTTCGTCTCTTCGCGCCCCAGCGCCTCCAGGTAGCACCGCGTGGCGATCCGCTGGTTGAACGACTCCAGCTTGGGGCTGGCGAACCGCTCCTCCAGCCGGGCGTTGCCGGCGAGGATCAGCCGCACCCGCGGCTTGCCGTCGCGCACCAGGTTCGTGATCATGCGGATCTCTTCCAAGAGCCGCGTGGGAAGCGAGTGCGCCTCATCCACGATCAACAGCATTCCTTGGATCGCCTGCTCATCATTAGCGAGGTAGTCGATCAACGAGAGCCGCAACTCGCCTTCTTCCAGGTCGCGGTAGGGAAGCCCCAGCTCAAAGAGGATGTTCTGCAGCAACGCCCGCCGCGTGCAGAGCCGGGCGCTGGTGAGCATCACCACGCAGAAACGTTCGCGAAACTGCTCGGCGAGCATTTGGCAGAGAAGCGATTTTCCCACGCCGGCCGGCCCGACCACCAGGCCGGGGGCGCCGCCGTGCTCGATGCACCGGACCAACGCCGTGCGGGCTTTTTCGAAATTCGCCACCGGATGGTGCAGCGCCACCGTCGGCGCCGCGGCGAAGGGGCGAAGCCGAAAACCAAATGCCGATTCGTACATGGCGGACTGCCTACCTATGTCGTGCGTAGAAGATTCGTCACCCGGCCGTCCCTCGAGCACCTCCGCGCAGGACGAACGCCGGCTTGTCAATCCCATCGGCGCCCGGGGGCGATTCGCTTCATTCCGATTGTGTCGATCCGGCCGTCCGCGCCGCTCATAACGGCAGGAACCGCTCGCACGTCAACGCGAAGGCCTGCAGCGGGCTGCGGAGCAAGAGCCGCGCGATCAGAGAATCGGTGAGCGCCCCGGCGGCGGTCATCACGACAAACGCCACAAGCACCGCCTGGCAAAGCCGCAGCCCGATCGGGAAGAGCCGCCCGGGGCGTGGAGCGGCGGGAATCGCCGGGCCGTCGCCGGTGGAGATCGTCGCGATGACCGGCAGCCCCAGCGTCCGCGCGATTTCATCCGGCGACGTGAAGACGCCGAGGCCCCCTCCGGCCGGAATCCGGCGGACGGCGAAAACTCCCGCGATCGCGGCGAACACGACCATCCCCAGCAATCCGAGCCCGCTGGGCGCGCCTCCCGCGGCGCCGATGATCCGGGCTTCCTCGATCACCCGCACCGTCGGAGCGGCGACGGCTTGCCGGGCGGCGGCAGCCCCTTCGAAGGCCGTGGTGGCGGCGGCCAGTTCAGCTTCGGCCGACTCCAACTCGCTCTGCAGCCGTTCCCCTTCGGCGGCCAGGGCGGCCGCGACTCGCTCGTAATCCGCGAGCGCTTCCCGCTGCCGTTGAAGATCGGCAGGCGCCGCCGCCTTGATCCGCGGCTCGGCCATCGGGATGAAGCGGGGAATCTCGGCAAGTTGCCGCTCCACCTCTTCGATCCGCAACTGCACATCCTGCACCTCGGGATGGGCCGGCATGCGGTCCACCAACAGCGTCAGCCGCCGTCCCCGCAACTGCTCCAGAGCCGCGGCAAGCTCCCGCCACTCGGGATTCTCCCGGGGCGCCGCCGGCGCGGGAGTCGTGCGGGGCGCGAAGATCTCGGGCGCCGGCTTGTTCGCGCGATGCTCGTCGCGGCGCCGCTCCCAACTCCGGATGGCGTCTTGAATCCGCTTTACTTCGCCGCCGGCCGCATCGCGAGCATCCGCCAGTTCCTCGATCTCGTCATCGCGCCGCAGATCGGGCGGCGCCTCCGCGACGGCGGACAGGTGCGACGTCAGTTCGTTCAGCATCGCCACGGGAAGCAGCCGATCGGCGCCGGTCAGCGAGATAACAAATTGATTCGACCTTTCGCCGGGCCGAACCTGCAGCTCATCGTTCACGTAACGACGGAGCGTCTCGAAATGCTCGCTCCCGGGGCCGGCGGCGGCCACTCCCTGCGCCGTTTTGTCCAGAAGCGAATCGCTGGCGAGGCGCGAATGCAGCTTTGTGAGGGGGAGACCGGTCCCCTCGTCCGGCGCCTTCTCGGCGCCCGCGGCATCGAACTCGATAATCGTAGAGGCTACGTATCCTTTCACCTTCGGCCGAGACGTCCCCAGGACCAGGCAGAACACGGCGAGCGAAACGATCGCGAACACGTACTTCCGGCTCGGCGTCGGCGCCGCTGTTCGGGTTTGGCTCGCGTGACCGGACATGGAAGGTTTCGCTCCCCGCGAGTTGGCGTGACAATATGAAAGGCGCGCAGCTTGTCCCGTCTCGTTTTTCGGACCGCCCGAGTCTCCGCCTTGAGCTCGTTCCAGAGTCGCTGATGAAGCCGCCGTTCCGTGTAAAAATCTGCGGGGTCGCCAGGCCCGAAGACGCCCGCGTCGCGGTGGACGCCGGCGCCGATGCGCTGGGTCTCAATTACTATCCGGGCAGCCGACGCTTCGTTTCACGCGAAACAGCGGAAGCGATCCGCGACGCCGTGGCGGGGGAGGCTCAACTGGTGGGCGTGTTCGTGAACGCGACCATCAGCGAAATCGCGGCTGCGGTTGAGATCGCCGGCCTCGACCTGGTCCAGCTTCATGGCGATGAGCCCCCGGAATTTGTTTCCGAACTCCGCGCTACCGGTGGGCGATTGGCTGCAATTCCCGTTATTCGCGCTTTCCGCAGCGGGCGTGATCTTCGCGATGGCATGGCTTGCTATGTACAAACGTGCAGTTCCCGCGACGCGCCGCTTACGGCGGCGCTGATCGATGCGGATGCAGGAAGACACTACGGCGGCAGCGGAAAAACGATTGACTGGTCGGCCTTTCGGCGACTACGCGACCGGCTGGCCGACCTGCCGCTCATCCTGGCCGGCGGACTGACGGCGGAGAACGTCGAGCAGGCGATCGCGGTCGCCGCCCCGGACGCCGTGGACGTCGCGTCGGGAGTGGAGTCGGCGCCCGGCCGGAAGGATCCCGTTTTGGTGCGGCAGTTCGTCGCGACGGCAAAACGCTGCTTCAAGCACTCGAGCTGACGCATCACCGCTAATCGCGAGGCACATCAGAAAACCCCTCAGGGTTTCCGTCCTTTTGCCGCTACTCCCGTTGCCCATTTTCCGCGAAGTGCGCTATCATACCGACTGCCAAGTTTTGATCGCCGGTGACAGGAAGGTCGCCGGCCGGCTCTTTGTCCGATTGGGAGAAAATCGATGTCGAACGTGCAGACGGAAAAGCTTCCCTACAAGGTGGCGAACCTCGCCCTGGCCGACTGGGGCCGACGCGAGATCATGCTCGCGGAGAACGAGATGCCGGGGTTGACGGCCCTCCGCAAGAAGTACGGACCGAAGCAGCCGCTCAAGGGCGCCCGCATCGCCGGCTGCCTGCACATGACCATTCAAACGGCGGTGCTGATCGAGACGCTGCAGGCCCTGGGCGCCGAGGTGACCTGGAGCAGTTGCAACATCTTCTCCACCCAGGACCACGCGGCGGCCGCCATCGCCAAGGCGGGCGTCCCGGTATACGCCTGGAAGGGCGAGTCGGAAGAGGAGTTCGACTGGTGCATCGAGCAGACGATCTTCTTCCCCGACGGCGAGCCGCTCAACATGATCCTCGACGACGGGGGGGACCTGACGGCCATGGTCTATCAGAAGTTCCCCGAGCTGCTGGACGGCATTCGCGGGATCACCGAGGAAACCACCACAGGCGTGAGCCGCCTCTATCGGATGCAGAAGAAGGGGGAGCTTCGCACGCCGTGCATCAACGTCAACGACGCGGTCACGAAGAGCAAGTTCGACAACCTCTACGGCTGCCGGGAGTCGCTGGTGGACGGCATCAAGCGGGCCACCGACGTAATGGTGGCCGGCAAGGTGGCGGTCGTGTGCGGTTATGGCGACGTGGGCAAGGGGTGTGCTCAGGCTTTGGGCC
>JAHWKS010000636.1 GCA_019347795.1 Planctomycetota bacterium
TCGTCGATGTCGATGATCCCCGCGCGCCTTCGGAGCTCTGCGAGGTTGAGCTCGGCGGTACTTGGGGTCTTTAGCTGCGCCAGGCGCCGTCGCCAAACGTGCCGCAGACGAGCAGCTCGGGTCGGAGCGGATCGACCGCGACGCATTGCGGCCTGCGGTTCTCAAGATGCAAACCGCAGCGGCATTTGTCCTGATCGAGCGTCAGGACGGCCAGCGCGTGGTCGGTAGCCAGATAGAGTTTTATCGCTCGGCCCCGGTCTGTCGCAAAGTTGCCGCCCGCTCGCTTCGGTTTAGCAGGGTAAGCGACGCGCAGCGGCAACTGAACGGCCGTCTATTGCCGCCATTTCCGATCGTGGTAAACTGAAGCGTCACATGCGCGAGACAAGCCGATCAACCTTGAGCCACGCCGGCCTTGCGGGTGTGACGACTTCGGGCCGGCGGGGGTTTTTTGCGCTGTCTGTTGATTTCGCGATGTCAATCGGTACAATTACCGCACATGACGATCAGCGACACTCTGCTAACGGAAGTGAAGCGCCGGTTAGATAATGGCGAGTCGATCCGCGGGATTGCGCACGCTGCGGGCATCTCGGCGCCCGCGCTGAATCGGTTCGTTAATGGTCAGCGAACGCTCACCCTACCGTCGGCCGATCTTCTGGCGGATCACCTGGAGCTGGAACTGGGGCCGGGAGAGATGCGAAAGGCACCCGTCGATCCCCGCACGGAGTTGGACCGCCTGTATCGCAGTCACGGCCTGGGGAGTCGCCGGATCGACGGGAAAGTCTTCTCGGTCGATGACCACCTGAATAACATTCGCCGTCTCAACCGCATGAGTCGCGCAATGGGCGAAGGCGACCTGACGCCGCGGCAGATCAAGCAGACGCTCCACTTCCTGCCGAGCGATTACGTCGCCGCGCTGGTGAAGTACCTGAACGCGAGCAAGGGATGAGCTCACTTTTCATTTACCACAAGGACTACGATGGCTTCGCTGCGAAAAGACGACGGACGCTGGATTCTCCAGTTCATCACGCCGGATAAGCGGCGCCGCACGGTTCGCCTGGGCGAGATATCGAAGCGGGACGCGCAGACGGTCAAGGGCCACGTCGAGGCGATCGTCGCCGCCGCCTTCGCCGGCAATCTTCCGCCGGATGAAACCGCTCGCTGGCTGGGGCGGCTGGCCGACGCCCTCCACGAGAAACTCGCCCGGGCCGGGCTGACTGCTCCGCGGGACTCAACCACGCTGAAGCCTTTTCTGGATGCCTATACCGCCAAGCGGGGCGACGTGAAGGACGCCACCACAGTCAACTGGGGGCACACCAAGCGCAACTTGATCGCGTACTTCGGGGACGAGAAGCCGCTGCGGGAGATCACCGAGGGCGACGCCGAGGACTGGCGCCGCTGGCTGTTCACGAAGGAAAAGCTGGCGGAAAACACAGTCAATAAGCGATGCCAGAACGCCAAGCAGTTCTTCGCCTACGCTGTCCGCAAAAAGCTACTAGCAGAAAACCCGTTTGTGGCCCTGAAGGGCTCTACTCGGGGGAATCCCAAGCGGTTTTACTTCCTCACCCGCCAGGACGCCGAGAAGATCCTCAAAGCCTGCCCAACGCTGGAATGGAAGCTGATCTTCGCCCTGAGCCGCTTCGGCGGCCTTCGCTGTCCTAGCGAGCACCTCGCGTTGAAATGGGGCGACGTGGATTGGGAGAATGGCCGGATCACCGTCCACAGTCCGAAAACGGAGCACCACCCAGGCGGCGACGCGCGGGTCATCCCGCTGTTCCCAGAACTGCGACCGATCCTCCAAGCAGCCCTGGACGTGCTGCTGGAGGAATTCGACCCCAAGGAGAACCGCCTCAGCGAGCAACCCGTCATTCGCCGCGGCTGCGACAGCAAGACGAACCTCCGCACGCAGTTTCAGCGGATCATCAAGCGGGCGGGTTTGGAGCCGTGGCCGAAGCTGTTTCAGAACCTCCGCAGCACGCGGCAGACCGAGCTGGCCGAGGAGTTCCCGGCACATGTCGTGTGCAAGTGGATTGGCAATTCCGTTCCGGTCGCGGCCGAGCACTACCTGCAGACGACCGATGAACACTTCAGCCGGGCGCTGCAGAATCCGACGCACGGTTTGACGGAATCTGGCGGAAATGAGCAGAGCGCGGATAGCGACGCGCATGGAAAAACCCAAGAGAACGCCGATTCTCTTGGGTGTTCGGGGGTCGCGGCAGGCGACCCGATGGGCGGCACAGGATTCGAACCTGTGACCTCCACGGTGTGAGCATGGCGCTCTAACCAACTGAGCTAGCCGCCCGGTTCTAAGTTCATTTAGCAGTCGGGGACTTGCGTTCAGTGCAAATGGGTTGGCAATAAACGAACCCGGCTACTTAGTGACATTTTAGCAACTTCAGAATCGGCGTCTAGCACTACAGCGCCTCTTCGGAAAAGCTCCAAGAATTTGGGCGGACTAGAAAACGGGGGGCAGGCCAAAGCATTGGACGTTCAATGGGAAGTCGTCGATGATTTGTCTTCCACGATTCTCATCGTCGAGAACCGTGGAGCGGAAATCCCATGGATGGCGCCCAAAGACCTGCGACTGGCGACGATGAGTCTCCAGATGAACCGTCCCGACGGCGTCAGCAGCCAGTATAATCGATCAGTATGTCGATCCGGCGGTCGTGATGCTCGACGCAAGCCGGCACCGGTTGCACGAGGACCTCCCCGCGGCGGCCCTGCGAGCTTTGCTGACGGCGGCGGGAGGCGAGAACGTCGAGGGAATATGCGGGTAGTGGACATTGCTCCCCGATGGTCGCGACCGCCCCTTGGCGCCGCGTCGCGAAAAAGCCGACCCATGACGTCCTCTCGAGCGGAAAGTTGGCGCCTTCAGCGCGACATCGCCCGCTTCACCGCGGCGCCCATGTCGGCGGGGCTTTCAGCGACTTCGATCTTGGCGTCTTCCAGGGCGGCGATTTTTTCCTCGGCGGTCCCCTTGCCGCCGGAGATGATGGCGCCGGCGTGACCCATCCGCTTGCCCGGCGGGGCGGTGCGGCCGGCGATGAACGCCGCCACCGGCTTGCTGACGTGCTCTTTGACATACGCGGCGGCCTCTTCCTCCGCCGTGCCGCCGATCTCGCCGATCATGAGGATCGCTTCGGTTTCGTCATCCGTCTGGAACCGCTCCAAGAGGTCGATGAACGATGTGCCGACGATCGGATCTCCGCCGAGACCCACGCACGTCGTCTGGCCGAGGTTCAGATTTGAGAGCTGCCACACCGCCTCGTACGTGAGCGTGCCGCTGCGGCTCATGAGGCCCACCTTGCCGCGCTGGTGGATGTAGCCGGGCATGATGCCGATCTTGCACTCGTCGGGCGTGATCACGCCGGGGCAGTTGGGGCCGACCAGAACCGCGTCGCTCCGCCGGACCTGGTCGTAGACGTAGACCATGTCGAGCGCGGGGACGCCCTCGGTGATGGCGACGATGGTCTGGATCCCCGCGTCGAGCGCTTCGAGGATCGCGTCGGCGGTGAACGCCGCGGGAACGAAGATCATCGTAGCGTCGGCGCCGGTCTTCTCAACCGCCTCGGCTACGGTGTCGAACACGGGCAGCCCCTGCACCTTCTCGCCTCCCTTGCCCGGAGTCACGCCGCCGACCATGTGCGTGCCGTACTCCAGGCACCCCTTGGTATGGAACTCGCCCGCCCGGCCGGTGATGCCCTGGCAAAGGACCTTGGTCGATTTGTTGATGAGGATGCTCATGCGTTACTTCAGTTTCTCTCCGATGATCGTCTCCAATGTCCGTCGGATGCGCTCCGCGACAGGATTTAGCGGGACGCCGCGCAGTCGAGCGTACCACTGGCGGAGCGAGTCGCGACGTTCGTCCGCGACCAAAAGCGCCAATGTCTCGCGTCCCGCTTTCGATTCCGGTCTCCATACGTCACCCTCGAAAAACTTTGGTTCTTCAAAGGCCAACCCGTCAAGGCGAGCCATCAGCTCGCTCACTTGCGAAATGGAATTCTTCGTCGCCATGGCTTCGTGCTACTATGCCGTCGCCGCGGCGACGACTTTCTTCGCCGCGTCGGTGAGGTCGTCGGCGGTGATGATGTCCACGCCGCTCTCGGCCAATATCTTTCGTCCTTCCTTCACCTCGGTCCCTTCCAACCGCACGACCAGCGGGACGTTGAAGCCGACCGTCTTGTACGCCTCCAACAGGGCGTTGGCGATCGTCGTGCACCGCATGATGCCG
>JAHWKS010000637.1 GCA_019347795.1 Planctomycetota bacterium
CGCTCTTCCGATCTTAGGCCGGACAAGCTGGACAACAATCGGGCCCTGGACAATTACCGGTTCTACGCCAACCTCCATACCCGCCTATTCCCTTACATCTACACCTACGCCAAGGCGTCAAGCGAGACCGGATTGCCGATCATGCGCCCGCTCGTACTGCTGCACCAAAATGATCCTGCTGTTCGCGGCGTCAACCATACATATTACTTCGGAAATGAGCTCCTCGTCGCCCCGGTGATTGAGCTGAGCCCCCTCGATCCGACTGATGCGACCAAGACAAGGCGCGACCTGGCCAAGGCCAAGCGGAACATACGATTGCCGGAAGGCGGATGGTACGACTACTGGACGAACGAGTTGCACGGCGGCGGACAAGTCGTCGAATGGACGAATCCTCATCTGCCCGAGGAGCCCCACTCCAAACTGCCGGTATTCGTCCGACAGGGGGCGATTGTGCCAATGCTCCTGAGCGATCTCGACACGCTGTGCGATGCGAATTACGTCGATTCGACCAGCGTGAGGGCGCTCGAAAAGGACCCTGGATTGCTGTTCCTCATCTATCCCGATCGCAAATCCAGCTTCACTATTTACGACGGGACCAACGTGGAGTGCGAGGAAAATGGTACGTCAACGGCGGTGACGTTGTCGTCCTTTGCTCGGCCGATGGGGATGAATGTGTTTGCTGCGACCAAGCCAGCCGCAGTGAAGCTCAACGGCGTTAGCTTGAGCGGTCCATTGAAGTTCAATCAGTTCGAGGCAAGCGCGTCAGGCTGGTGGTATGACGCACCATTTAAGGTTGTCCGACTCAAATTTTTACACGCTGGCGGAGAGAGCAATCTAGTTCTGTCTTGACGTTGTGCCTCTGTAGGATTTTCATTCCGTTCTCAAGGAGCGTCCGATGACTCGTCGACCTCAACAACATGGCCGAGCTGACTATTTCATTCAGGGTGAAGGCTTTGCTCCCTCAGCCATGCCGTCGCCCCGTCTCAGGATGCTGGCGCCTGCGATCGCGGCGGCCGCGTCCGTCGAGCCGCAAGCTCCGCCGACCGATGAAAACCGCGCCTTCCGGTTTTGCCGGCTGTTCCCCGACCTGGAGCAGTTCCGGCCGGACGATGCCGGACTGATTGCTCTGGGCAAGGCGCTGGTGGACGAACTTGGTCCGGGTGCGGGCGATTCGCAGATTCCCGCGGGGTTTACTTATCTGGGGCAGTTCGTTGACCACGATATCACCTTCGACCGCACCGCGGGCATCCCCGACGGCGCGCTGGATCCTGACGAAATCATCCAGGGGCGAACACCGGCGCTGGAGCTCGACAGCTTGTATGGGCGCGGCCCGGCCGACTCACCCGAGTTGTACGAGGCCGACGGGCTCCATCTGAGGATCGGCGTCACGACTGGTCGGCCACTCTTCGGTGTGACCGCCCCCTTTCCCAATGACCTGCCGCGCCGTCCGGACGATGATCCGACAGATCCCAAACGCGCGATCATCGGCGATCCACGTAACGACGAGAACCTGATCGTCGCACAAACGCACCTAGCCTTTCTAAAGTTCCACAATCAGGTCGTCAACCACTTGCAATCCTCGGGCATCGAGGCGGAGAAGCTCTTCCAGGAATCCCGCAAGACCGTCGTCCAGCACTATCAGTCCATTGTGCTCCACGACCTCGTCCGGCGCCTGGCCGATCCAGCTGTGTTCGACGCTGTCCTGGCCAAAAGTCGTCGGTGCTACTTCGCCGACGGCCATCCCCAGCGAACGGATCTGTGCATGCCAGTGGAGTTTTCCGTGGCGGCCTACCGGCTCGGCCACAGCATGATCCGCAATAGGTACCAATGGAACATGGTCTTTAGCTTTACCGGCCGGGCGGGTTTCGTCCCGGAGTTGAATTTATTTTTTGAATTCTCCAAGGCCGCCGATGTTTCCGACCTTGGCGGGAGCCCCACGCTGCCGAGCGACTGGATCGCGGACTGGCGGCGAATGTACGACTTCGGCGAACAGTCTAGCGGCGAGCGCCACCCGCAGCTGAACTTCGCGCGCCTGATCGACACCAATCTGGCCAACGACCTGCAGATGCTGCCGGAGTTCGCCACCGCTGATCAGGAGCATTTGAAATTCCTCGCCGTGCGGAACCTGCTCCGGGGACGGCTGGTCGGATTGCCGACGGGCCAGGATGTCGCCGCGAAATTCGACGCGACGCCGCTCACGCCCGCCGAGGTCGCCTCCGGACCGCATGCGGCGCTGCTGCTGGCGCAGGGATTCGATCAGAAAACGCCGCTGTGGTTTTACATTCTCAAGGAGGCCGAAGTGCAGCAGGGCGGACAACGTTTGGGAGAGGTGGGTAGTCGTATCGTGGTCGAAACGTTTCACGGCCTAATCGCAGGGAGCGAACACTCGATCCTCGCAGAGCCTGACTGGAGACCAAGTCTGCCAGCCCACCATGCCGACCGGTTTACGATGAACGACCTGCTGCTCTTCGTGAACGACCTGAACCCGCTCGGCGACGGACCATGAAGCCTTCTCGCCCACGCTTGCAGAATGTTGACGGCGTACTCGATTGATTACCCCCTCCTGAATGAGAGGACCTGCCAATGCACCACGGCTTTCTGTCCCACGCGATCTGGTCATACGTCAGTGTCGTGTGCGCCAGCTTGGCAAGTTGTTCACTCGCCTCTCCTGCGGCTGCGCAGGTCTCGCGAGCAACAATGGGGGAATGGTCGGCGGTCATAGACTTTCCGAACGTGCCCATCCATGCCCATGTGTTGCCGAACGGCAAGGTGCTGTTCTGGGGGAGAAGGGAGATCGGCAATCCTGACCTTGACGTCACGAGCTCGACGCCGTGGCTCTGGAATCCAGTGGCCAACACGTTCGCGAAAACCGGCAACAAGCCGGGGTACAACGTCTTCTGCGCCGGCCATGCGTTTATGGCGGATGGCAAACTCTTCGTCGCGGGCGGTCACCAGGGCGACGGCAGGGGAGAGCCCATCGCGTCGACCTACGATTATAGGACAGATCGATGGACGAAGATTCCGAAGCTCATGAAGGGAGGCCGCTGGTATCCCACGGCGACCACGCTCCCCGACGGGGGAATCCTCGTCTCCTTCGGTACGATGGAGGATCCGCACGACGCGAACCGAGTTATCGATAACAACACTCAGGAAATCTGGAAGGACGGCGACTGGACCGAGATCGTAGATTTCCGGTTTCCGAAGGACCGTGACGGCGACATGCCGCGCGTTCCCCCCTTCTACCCGCGAATGCACGTCATTCCTCCGGACGGTCACGTGTTTATGACGGGACCGTTGGCGTTGACGCAGATCCTGGATCCCCATGCCCAAGTGCAGAGGCCGGAGCCACAGCCCGACCTTGGGGACTGGGAGTTCCTTTGCGCCGATCCAAACCTGTCCCGCGAAGAACGCCTTCGGCTCTCGGAGCGCAAGCAACGTGCTCGGGAGTACGCCCCCTCGGTCGCGTACGACGTCGGCAAGATCATCTACATCGGCGGGGGAAACCCACCCACGGCCAAGTGCGAGGTCGTGGACGTCACCGAGACCGATCGACGTTGGCGGCCGACAGGGGACATGACGCTCCCGCGTCGCCAGCACAACGCGACGTTGCTACCGGACGGAGCCGTACTCGTGACGGGGGGAACGAAGGGGGACGGCGACGGCGTCGACGCCAACGATCCGATCCCGAAGGCTCCCGGCACGAGGTTCAACGACCTTCGCGTCGGACAGCCGCTGCGGTCCGCTGAAATCTGGAATCCCGACACGGGGAAGTGGACTCGGCTGGCCCAGGCGGCGCGCGATCGTTGCTATCATTCAGTCTCGCTGCTGTTGCCCAACGCAACGGTGCTCAGCGCCGGCGGCGGCGAATACCGCCCCTACGATTTCAAGGGCAACTTCAAACCGAACCACCCGGACGACAGCCATCCCAACGGACAGATCTTTGCTCCACCCTACCTCTTCGCCGAAGACGGGAGCGAAGCCGCACGCCCGGCCATCAGCGATGCTCCGGACGAGGTTCAATATGGAGACCAGTTCGCTGTCGAGACGCCGGACGCTGCGACCATTCGCAAGGTGAGTTGGATCCGACTACCATCCGTCACTCATGCATTTGACGCCGGTCAGCGGATTAACTTCTTAGAATTTTCCCAGAACGGCGCAGGCACCCTCGCCGTCGCCGCGCCGGACAGCCCCAACGACTGCCCTCCCGGACACTATATGCTGTTCAT
>JAHWKS010000638.1 GCA_019347795.1 Planctomycetota bacterium
CCGCCCGGCCTCCAAAAACTCCAGATGCTGCCCGCAGAGCGCCCGGTAACGCGCCACGCCGGAGTTGGTGACCGAGCCGTCAAGCGCCGACTCGACCTCGATCCGCCCCGACCAATTTTCGGCGGTCAACGTCCACTCCACCGCCGCCAGATGCGGCTCGTGCATGCAGACGATGCGGCGGCTGCGGAGAGTCGTCTCCCGATTTCCCGCGTCGCGGAAGCGCACTTCCCGCTCGAGGACGCCCCGCTTCACGTCCAGTTCCTGGCGGAATTGGAGAATCTCCACCGCGTCGAGGTCGAACCAGTCCCCGTCCTCCGGGCGGAAGTTGAGACACAACCAGTTTGGCCAGTTGACCAGATCTTCGTTTTCGAGCACCCGGCCGGCGACTTCCGACTCGCGTCGGTTGTATCCACCGGGAATGTACGTGCCGGGATAATGCGGCCCGCCGGCGCTCGACTCTTCCACCGCGCCGCGGGTGACAACGTAGCCATTCCCCAGAGCACATAGAGCTTCCCGAAGCGGCTGCTGGGCGGGCGACCAGTCGCGGTAGATCAGGCTCCAGGGGGTCGCGTCGAAGTGCGTCATCGTCGTTCCCATGATCTGTGCGGCGCCTCGTCGGCGCCAACAACGTGGATGGGCGAACCAGCCGCGCCGTGCTGGCGTCCCGTTCTTTCCGAGGGGACTAGCGCCGCGCGGCCGATCTCCATTTTAAGCATTGACGCTGCACTAGGGCGTCCTGCGATCGGCGACGAAGCCATCCAGATTGTCCACGGCGATATCCGCTCCGTGCCGGCGAAGTTCTTCCGCGTTGCCCTTTCGCGCCACCCCCACAACCAGCCCGAAGCCGCCGGCCCGCCCGGCCTCGACGCCCGAGAGAGCGTCTTCCACGACAATCGCCCGCTCCGGCCTGGCGCCGAGTTCCGTCGCGGCCCGCAGAAACATGTCCGGCGCGGGCTTGCCCGGAATCTTCAATCGCTGCAGGTCGTTCCCATCAACTTTAATGTCGAACAAGTCGAGCACGCCGGCCGCAGTGAGGATCTCCGTCGCATTGCGACTGGAGGAAATCACGGCCACTTTGATTCCCTGTTGTTTCCACCGGTCGATCAGGGCGAGCGTATCCTCGTAGACCTCGACGCCTTCCCGTTGTAGCAACTCGCGGAACAGGACATTTTTGCGGTTCCCCAACCCGCAAATTGTGACTTTGTGAGGTGAGTCGTCCGACTCCCCCTCAGGCAGATTGACTCCACGCGCCTGGAGGAAACTGCGAACACCGTCGTAACGCGGCTTGCCGTCCACATATGCGCGGTAGTCGGTGTCGGCGTCGAACGCCGCATAGTCTTTGCCCTCCCGCTGGCCGCGGCTCGCCAGATATTCGTCAAACATCTGCTTCCAAGCGCGTGCATGCAGCGTGGCCGTTTGGGTGATTACGCCGTCCATATCGAGGATCGCAGCGTCGAATCGTCTCGTATTCATTGCCGGCCTCTGGACGTTTCGACGCTACGGCGCGCGGCGGAAGTGGACGTTGAGCTTGCCGTCGTTGTCGGCCAGGCGGTGGAAGTCGTCCTGGCAGCGGATGTAGACGTCGCCGCTGGCGGGGGCGGTGAATGAGGTGCGCGCCGCCAGCGGGATCGGCTGCGAAAGCTGGTAGTCGTGCATCACCGCCGCCACCAGCCGGCCGCGACCGTTGGTGTCGCCGTCAGCGGAAACCTCAGAGCCCTCGGCTTCCATCTTCCAGGCGCCCAAGGCGGCGACGTCGTACTTCACGCCTTGCTCGACCTGCACGTTGGCGGCCTGCCAACCGCCGCGGGCGAGCACCGTCGCCTGTCCGCGGCGATCGCCGTGCAGCGGCACGAACTTTCTGCCCCACTGCCAGGCGCACAGGTCGGCCCGGTAGCCGTTGTCCACGGCGCCGAGGAACTGGTCGTACTCGAAGGAGATCTCTTTGGCCACGGGACCGTAGACCGCTTCGAAGGAATAGTTCGGGCTCTCCCGCATCATGCCGATCCCCAGCTCCTTGAACCGGCCCGCATAGTTCGGGTTGTGGGCCAGCAGATGGCACAGCGCCCACCGCCAGGCGTACGCCCGCCACGAGTCGCCGGTGATCTGGCCCGCGGCCACGATCTCCAGCAGCCCTTTCTTGTCCGGGGCGTTCTTCAGGTAGTCGATCGCCACGGGGGAGATGTCCACGGCCAACTGCCCCTCCTTCCAATACTGCCCCAGCTCGGCCATCCCCTCGGCGTACCAGGTGGGGCCGGTCGAGCCGAACGTCTGATGCTGGTAGGCGTGCACCGCCTCGTGCTGCACGACCCCGTGGTCGTCGCACGAGTAGACAACCGCACGGCGATCGGCGCCGAGACTGAGCGAGACCGTCACTCCCTCGCCGCGGCGAACTTTCTCCGCGGCGTACGCGTCGAGCGATCCTTGCGGCCAGCGGCTGAGGTCGTTCACCACGTAGCACTCATACATCCCCTTCGGCGGATGGCCGTAGTAGCGCGAGACCAGCAGGAACATTCGCTCCAGCTTGTCGAGCAGAATCTGCGCCTGCCGGTCGGAGATGTCGGTCCGCAGGAGGAACACTCCGCGGCGAATCTCGCGCACATTCTGCGGCTCGTCGGAGAGGTGGCGATACTTCTTGGCCAGCGCGTCATCGAGCGGGTTGTGCGACCGGGCCTGCTGCTCCGCCACGGCCGTCAGCTTCCGCACGACGACATCGCCGGTGGAGAGCTTCCACGCCTCGAGGCTCGTTACCTTCGCCCCCGGAGGCGCGCGGCGGTAGTCGTCGCTGGAGAACTTGACGATCGCGTCTTCCTCCAGTGGAAAGATGAGCGATTGATCGCGGGTCGCCTCCGACGGCGGCACGTTCACCATCAGTCGCTCGTTCTTCAGCCAGCCGACTTCGCCGATCACCTGGACTTCGGCGAAGCCCCCCTTGTCGTCCGCCGGCTCGAGGATCGTCACGTCGGGCTTCGTCGAGCCCGGCGCCAGCAGTTCGATCTCGGCGAGCGATCCTTCCGCGTTGCCGCGACGGTCGAGCTTGCCGGCAAACCGCACCAGCGATCCCTCCTCCAACGACTCCAGCGGCAGCTCGCCGGTAACGGAAACTTCGGCCGGCATGTCGATCACCACCTGCGCGCCGGCCAGCGAGACGCCGGGGTCGTCCTTCTCCTGGATCTTCATGCGATGGACCTGCCCCTGGTCATCCTCTACGGTGATCTCGCCCGCGGCCGTCGCCCGCAGCGTTCCCTGCATCCGGAGCTGCTGGAGAACCTGAATCTGCTGTGCCTCAGTCCGCGTCGCCCAGGAGAAAACTGCTGCAATGACGAAGGCGGCCGAAAGAGCTGAATTTCGCACGAATAGATCCGGATCGGTGGGAATGGAAGAGAAGAGAGCTGCGGCAGGCGACGCGGCAACTCGCTGCCAACCACAGTTGATTCTTCCCCCGATCGGCGTGGGAAGCAACCCAGGAGGCGTCCCGCTCACACTCCGGCCGTCGCATAGGTGACGCCGAGAATCCGATCGGCCGCGAAGTGGGCGAGGGCTTTGATCGTCAGTTGCGGGTTGATCTCGCAGCCGGCGGGGAAGATGCTGCCGTCCACGATCCGCAGGTTCTCCACCTGTCGGCCGTCGCAAAGATTGAGCCGGAACGTGGCCGGATCCACCACGCTGCCCAGGCAGTTGCCTCCCTGCGGGTGCGAGGTGAGCAGGTTCACGAATGCAGGCCCGCGCTTGCGAATCTCCGCGATCGCCCACCGAAGCTGACCGTAGGTGCGGATGCGGACGGGCCGGCCGCAGGCATCGAGCAGCATCGCCTTGGTGGCCAGGTGCAGCGTGACGCCGTTCTCCGGCGTGGCCGCGGCGAGATAGATTCGTCCGATCCGCTCAATGCCCCGCAGCAGCAGCTCGAACTCCTCGGCGTCCAGCTCCAGGTCAACGCTCCCGTCGTGGCGGATGCGGTTCTTGGGGCGGACCTTGGTGGGCACGAACAGTCCGGAGATCGACAGGTGGTTGTACTTCCGCATGACGCAGGCGTATTCCTGGAACCATCCCGTCAGCGCGACCGCCACGGTGCCGGGGAAGTGGAACCAGTTCTCCAGGTCCGGCTCCAGGACGACCACCCGGCCGTCGACGACCTCGACCTTGCGATCGAGGAGAAAACATTGAGTGATGCCCGGCTCGGGGTGATCGCCTTGCTCGCAGGGGATGATCGGCTTGAGATCGGAAGAG
>JAHWKS010000639.1 GCA_019347795.1 Planctomycetota bacterium
CCAGTGCCGGGCCATCCACGCGATCGCCCGACGCCAGAATCTGGATTTACCCGCCGAGCTGAAGCTCGGCTACGGCGTGGAGCGCCCGGACGATCTCTCGATCTCCGAGGCGTCCGCGCTAATCGACGCCATCAAGCCGGAGGAAAACGGCGCGGGAGGTCGGCGATGACGGCGGCACTGGCGGAGCTGCACCCGAACGCCGCGGCCGAGCGCATCAGCGGCCGCGATTACGTTTCTTATAGCGCGCTGGCCCTGTATGCGCGCTGCCCTCTCCGGTATTTCTTTCGCTCCGTAGAAGGACTGCCGGAGGAGATCATCTCGTCGAGCCTGGCATTTGGCGGTGGGATCCACGCCGCGATTGAGCTTTGGTTCAACCTACGCATGGTCGGCGAACGTGAACCTGATCACGACGCGCTTTTGACCGAGTTCTGGGCGGCGTGGCGCGACAAGAACGAGCAGGCGACGATCACCTTCGGGAAGGGCGAGAGCGTGAATACGATTGGGCGAATGGCCGATCGCGTGCTGACGGCTTTCCGCGAGAGCGAGCTTGCCCGGCCTGCGGGGACGGTGATTGGGGTGGAGGAAGAGTTGCGAGGACCGGTCGTGGCCGGCGTGCCGGACGTTTTGGCCCGCCTCGACCTTTTGGTGGAAACCGAGTCAGCCCTCACGGTGACCGATTTCAAAACCGCCCGCAGTCGGTGGGGCGGCGCGCAGGCCGAGGACCAGGCGGAGCAATTGCTGCTTTACAGCGAACTGGTCCGGCAATTGGCGCCAGGAAAATCGGTGCGGCTGGAGTTCGCCGTGCTGACGAAGGCAAAGTCTCCTGCCGTCGATCGTCATCGCGTGAGCCTCGACCCGCACCGGATCCAGCGCACGCGGCGCATCGTCGAGCGGGTGTGGCGGACGATCGAGGCGGGGCATTTTTATCCGGCGCCCTCGCCCATGAACTGCCCGAGCTGCCCCTATCGCCGGCCGTGCCGGGACTGGAAGGGGTGACGTGCCGACTCGAAGCGACGATCACGGCTTCGCAAATCTACGGCGTCGGCGCTCGGCGTTAAGCTGGCGACCGTCCCCAACTCGCGTTACGGCCGAAACTACCGGTCGCAACGAAACCTCCCTTTACCTTAATCTCCAGAACGCCATGAGCTTCTACGCAACCATTTCTGCCCGGCTCTGTTACGAGAGCGATGAAGCGTTCCAGAGAGCCGCATACCTTCTCCGATCCGATGGGTACCTGTCTTCCTCCGATCCGATGGGTACCTGTCTTCCGAGGGCGATGGCGCCGGCTGGATCATCGATGAAACAGGCGGGCGGATCACGGAAGCGCCCAACATCGACCCGCGGGAGCGCACGATCGAGATCCCACTGCACCTCCACCGCAATCTCGCCCGGCTGCTCGACGAGCGGCAGCTCTTTCTTGGGGCGACGGGAAAGGCGGTATGGACTTCCACGGACGGGTGCTTTTCCGGCGGCGTAATTGTTGACGGGGAGGAGTTTACCTACGACTTGGACGAATGGGCCAAGAAGCGCGTACTCGAACCGGACCAGTCGCCGCCCGACCCGAACGCGGACGTCGAAGAATGGCTTGAGTACGCCGCGGAGGTCGAGCAGGCGTTCTTTGAAGAGTTCGGCGACTGAGCCTGTTGCGCTCCCGTAAACGTCGGGCCCAGCCCTGCACGGGGAGGCCCGAGGCGAAGTTGCTTCCATTTGACACTCAAACCAGGAACACGCAATGAATCCATACCGAGAACCTTACCTGGCGTCCCTAAACCCGAGCAGTCGATCTCCACACGCTCACGAGCCGCGATTGCCGCATTCCGGCCTGGGGATCGCATCCTTTGGGCTGTCCCTGTTCTGCGGGGTCGCCGCGTTCGTTACCGTGGCGATCGCGGGCGTGATCGATGCCTCGACGCCAGGCGGGATGCAAGAGGATTCGGCCGCAGCGATCATCGTCGGGCTGGGGATGATCGCCGTCTTCGGCCTTGTCGTCGTCGGCGGGGGAATCGGAGCCGTTGCGCTCTTTCAGTCTGATCGAAATCGCCTGTTCGCGATCCTCGGCGTCGTTGTCAACGCCCTGATCGTCGTAGGCATTTGCGGTCTGATGGCGATCGGCTTAGCGATGGAGCCGCCCGCGGGCTATTAGACAGGCCGCCTGTACGAGTATTGCCTCATCGCTGCGTGCCTCGCTGAAATCGCTCCCAGAACTCTCCGGGCGTCTGGATCGGCGCGCGTGCCTGCCCGCGGGCGCTCAGCAGGTGGTCATCGCTGGTGACTAAGACAGCGCCGGTCGCATTGGCGAGCGCCGCGAACTTCCTGTCGTCGGGGTCCGGGACGTGCGTAAACTGCTCCGCGTGCGTGTTTTCCTCGTATCTGTTCTCATCGCGGAACAGGTCGGCGATTTCCATCCGCGACAGCGGCGGAATCTTTCGGAGGATCCGCTCGATCTCACGCCGGGTGGCGTCGTTCCAGTTCATCCGCAGCCGGCCGGCCCGGATCTCGCTGATGATGCGGGCCGAGGCGCTCGCGGGGTTGAACCCAGCGCCGACGAAGACGTTCGTGTCGAGGACGATTGCTGTGGGCTCTCCCGAGTTCATGGCATCCAGAAGCCTGACCGCCGCTCGCTAAGACTTGCCCCCGGGCAGACTTGGCGAGCGGCGGCTGCTTGGCGACTTTGGCGCCAAACGAGATCGCTTCTTTTTAGCTATCAGCTATTTCCGGGCAGCGACGCCGGCCGTGTCATACATCGGAACGCCGCAGGGCCCACCTCGCAGCCGACCGGCGCAAGTCATAATCCGTGCAAATGCGATCACTCCTTGCGATTCCGCGCCGACCAATGTGCGGAGGGCCAGGACCACGGCCCGGTCTCCGGCGTCACGGTTGCCCGGTCGGCGGCGCCGGGCGGTCCGGCGCCGTGGCTTGCCGAGTCAGTTGTTGCAGGGCGTCGCCCAGCTTCTCCAATTCGTCCGCCGCGTGCTGAAAGCGATGTTCCCCTAGGAGCCGCAGGTAGTTCTCGAAGGCCTCGTTGGCTCGTTGCGCCAGTTCTGACGCCTCCAAAGCCGGCGGCGCCGCGCCGGGAGGCCGAGCGGGCCGCTCCCCGAATAGCCCTTCCAGCGCCTCGTCGAACGACTCGGCGTAGCTCAGTTGATCGCCGTGCATCACCGCCACCAGCCGCAACTCGGGATAGGCGGCCGCTTCGGCTTCCAGGTAGATCGGCTCGACGTACAGCAGCGTGTTATCGATCGGGATCGCCAGCACGTTGCCGCGAATGACGCGAGATCCGCGCTGGTCCCACAAGGTGAGCTGGCCGGAAAGGTAACGGTCCTGATCGATTTTGGTTTCCACCTGCTGCGTCCCCAGCACCCGCTTCTCTTTCGGGAAGTTGTAGGCCAGGAGCCGCCCGTAGTTGGGCGGGTCGCACATGCCGGCCAGCCAGCCGATGAGGACTTGCCGGTTCTTGGGCGTGAACGGCTGCATGAGGATGAACTGCACCTCGTCCGCGTCCGGCGGCTCCCACAGCACGTAGTACGGCTCGACCGGCTGCACGTTGCCGTAATACTTCTCGGTGGCGCGGATCCACAGGTCCTCCTGGTTGTAAAACACCTCCGGGTCGGTCATGTGGTATTTGGCGTACACCAGCCCCTGCACCAGCAAGAGACCTTCGGGATAGCGGATATGCGCCCTCAGGTCCTCCGGCATCTCTTCCTGCGACTGAAACAGGTCCGGGAATATGCGGCGCCAAACCTGAATGATGGGATCCTCCGGGGCGAAGATGTAGAACGACACCGAGCCGTTGTAGGCGTCCACGACCGCCTTGACGGCGTTGCGCATGTAGTTGGCGCCTCGCACGTAGTCGGCCACGCCGGTTTCCATTTCCCGCTGCCCGCCCTGCTGCTGAACTTGCAGCGACTCTTCGGCGAAAGGCTCGCTGTAGGGGTAGCGCGACGAAGTCGTATAGCCGTCGATGATCCAGTAGAGCTTTCCTTCGGAGAGCACGATGTAAGGATCCTCGTCAAACTCCAGGAAGGGCGCGAGGGCCTGCACCCGCTCCCGCACCCGACGGCGGAACATAATCCGGCTTTCCGACGTGGGATAGCCGGACAGCACCAGGCGGGCGCCGCCGTACCGCCAGCCGAAGACGAACTTCCGCCACAGGCTCCCAAGGGGCACTCCTCCGGCGCCGTCGTAGTGAACGTAGACGTTGTGGTCTCCCCGGGGATA
>JAHWKS010000014.1 GCA_019347795.1 Planctomycetota bacterium
CGATAGTGATGCTCAGTGATTGAAGAGGAGCATCCAATTCGAAGATGGACCGTACCAACAGCGGTCCGTCGTCTTTGTCGATGGCGTAAACACGAATGGAACCGTCGGCACCCCCCAAGGCGAATACACCGAGCAGGTTTTGGTCGAGCTGAGTTGCCACGCCGAGAAAGAGGTCTCGCCACGGCTGGTACTCCGGTTTCGTTGTGTCAAAATAGTCTTGCGGTACGGGAGGCCCAAAGGCGACGCTGGTAACGGCGGTGTCTGGGAGAGAGATTTCGTGGTGGTAGCCGCCGGTGACGGCATCCCACAACCAAGCTGAACCATCGCGGCAACGCGCCAGCATCAGTCGACGCTTGTGCTGGGCATTGTCCTCGGCATTCAAGACCTGCACGTCCTCGACCGGTGAAGGCAGGGCATAGGCAGCCCACTCCTGCTGATCCGCCGCAACAGCGGTTTCTTCGACGATCGCGCTGGTGTCGTCTTTCGTAACCTTCCACAGCCGACGTGTCCGTACGGTCCCGTCAAATCCGACGCCCACGACCGACATCCATCGTCCTTGCTTACCTTGTTCCGCTGACGCTTCGTCAACAATCAGCCGCGCTCGTCGCAAGCCATCGATGTAATTCGTCAACCGCCGGCCGGTGCCTAATTCGGCCAATACCGCGGCGCCTTGGTCGTCGGTCGGCTGGGTTGCCAGCAGCGCGACAGGATCGCCGTTGGGGTCTTTTCCCAACGCGGTATCGACCAGCGTCGCAGTCCCTTGCCCTGGAGGTTTAGGTAACTGGTTACCGAACGGATCGAGTTGAGCTTGTGTGTCTTTCTCGCGGAACCTGACTTCATTACCCGCCGCGCCAGGATCAAAGACTAACTCCGGGATGGCCGGTATTTCGCGCAACCTGCCCAATGCTTCCGCCTGCGAGATCAGTTGGTCGCCATCCTTCGTTTCGGGCGATAGTTGCCAACGAGAATTCAATAAGGACACCTTCCCCGCCAACCGCACCAACCGACCGGGAAGGACCGCTGTCCCGCTGGATAATTGATCGGTCAGCGGGAAACGCCAGTCAAAGCGGCTGTTCTGGTCATCCACAGAAAGGGTATAGGCGTTGCCGGCGCGGACGAACCGCAAGCGAATCGTCTCGGCTTCAACGTCCAACCGCACGCCGTCGGGGTTGGGTGGATCCTCGGCGGGATTGGCAAGGACAGCGTCCAGCACAATCTCGGAAGGTGTGACGGCAGTGCCCGAAGTCGGCCAAGGCGACACGGAGAAGTTCTCCAGCTTGATGCTGATCAAGCTGACGATTTCGATGGGAATGCCCGCAAGTTTCGGAACCTGCGCATGGCCGGTGTTGTCTTTCCCGCCGTCACAGCCGAAGACACCATGTTGCCAGCGATGATGATCGTCTTGGTGATCCCAGGGGACAGGTTCCCAGATATCGGTCTGCCCGGAAAGCTGGAGGGGGAAGTGTTGACATGCGAATCGCAACGAGGAATGGAGCAGCGTATCGTCCACGAGTTCGATCGGGTCACCGAGCGTTGACAACATGACAATCGTTTTCCGCGAATTCTCGTCCGCGGGAACATTGATTGGTTCGGCCCAAAAGTCGGCACTCGTTTGATCCACGGGAGCGAGCGGTGTGCGCACCACCCCCAAAACATCCAGCCACGCGCCGCTGTCCGTGTGGGTGTGCCGATAACGCTCCAAGCCGGTTTCCGGATCCCACACGCGGACCGTGCCATCGGCTCCCGCCGTGACGATCCACGCGCCCAGACGACTGTCGTCGAGATTCCTGCCCGCATTCGCCTGGCGACCGGGAACGACCGCCACGTCGGTGATTTCGCCTTCGTGGTCTCCAAACAAAACGCCTGCGCCGATTTCCGGTCGCACTTTGTCGATGTCTTCGTCGCTGGTATTCGAGGCGGGCCACTTGCGGACGGGCCATGCCGCCAGCGAAGATTGTCCATCAAGTGAAGCGGCGCTGACTCCGATCAACCACCTCGCGACCGGGATGCCATCCGCCAGATCCGGTTCGTCGTCCAGCCCCGGATCGGTGATCAATTTCGTCACCGGACCGTTGAGAAGTTGCAGCACCAGCAGGTCCGCAGATTTCTCGTTCAATGGCGGGAGCGGAGTCGCCAACGGCAGTGGAGCAAGCTTCCACGCCACAAGCCTTCCCGGCTGATCGCCCTTACGCGTCGCTGCATAGGCAAAGACACGATTGGGCGGATCGACAATTCCGAAAGTCAGAGGTTGAATCGCCACCGCTTCGATCGTCTCGTTGCCCTCCAAGTCGACTTCCAAGTCGGCGGGGCCACGTAGCGGCTGCGCGTCGTTCAACTCCAATTTCCATTGGAATAGCTGGACTTTGGTGTCTGTTGCCACTGCCACACTGATCTTCTCGGCGTCCTCGGCAGCGTCGCCTCGAATATCCATTGCCCGAATACTTCCCAGGTCCAACCCCACTCGCTCCGTCACCGGAGAAGCCCCGTCAACCTCGTACACCAGAAACGTCTTGTTCCCGGAATCGTAACCGAGGAAGAGCCGCTGCGCGGCGAGCCGAAGTGCACTGATCTTCGCGGGTGGAGTCGTATCGGGAATAACGTCTTGATTTTGGAAATCAAGCGTGTCACTTGACTCCTCGAAATGCAGGACTCGGCATTTGGTGCCCTGCCCGACAGCTACGACCAGCTTGGTGCCGCTGGAATCCGCAGCCAAGTGATCAATCGGTGCGGCTTCTAAAGGGAACCCAGTCAGCTCAACGGGATCGGTGCCGGACAACGGTTCCCAAGCGAAGAACTTGGAGGGGATGACCGGGGTCTGATCCGGCTCTTTAGGTCCAGTTGCGAAGATGACCCAATTCCGCCCATTCAGCCAGGCGGCTGTTACGGCGCGGATCGGCATGCGATGTTCCAGTAGCGGCACATCGGAACGGGCCGCGCGGCGGGCCGCGTGGCGTCCTTGTTGTTCGTCGGAATAGACTCGCAGTCGGGGTGCGTCCGGTTGTGGATCGAGCCATCGGAGCCAGGCATCAAACCAGCGAAACGCATCTGGATCCAAGGCGTCGTCATCCAAGTCGGGCGAGGGCGTCAAAGCCAGCTCCTGACTGGAGATCGAACTGGTTGCGTCATGCCAGGTAAGCAGGAGTTTAGGCGTTTTCGTAAGTTCGCCCGGATCGGGCAGTACGATCTCGATCTGGGGTGTGACGGTGGCGTCTTTCACCGATCGTAATTCGACCTGATCCAGCCAATTCTTGCGCGGCTGCTTCTGGCCAATCGTCAGCGTTTCGCTGGCTTGGGAGAAGCGGTCGCGGACGGCCCTGGCCAAGCTACGCTGCGCCTCTTCGTGGCTAAAGTCACGCGGCTTCGATTCTTGGGCTTCAGGATCGATGGATGGCGAGGCGTCGCTTGGCTGGGGATCGTACCGATCCGGCGCGCTAACCGCCCAATCAAACGCCTCCAGCGCCGCGTTGTGGTGCAGCGGTTCGAACTCGTGGGCGTTGAAGTTGCCCTGCTTGACGCGCCACAGAGCCGCTGGCAAAAGCGTCGCCACGGCTTCAGTTTCCGGTAGGAACAAGTCGGCCTTGTCGCCAACGCGAACTTCGCCGGACGGAGAAATCGCGGTGTCCGCCGCGGAGGACAAGTCGATGTTTGCCAACAGATGAACGGCGACCCGGCCGGGAAGAAACTCGCGCACCCGTTCGGGGCCGGGCGGCTGGTTGGGGTTGTCGCTTTTCAGAGGATTCAAATTGCCTCGCACGCGTGAAACCAAATCGATCCCCGCCAGAGGTCCAGCCACATACCCAACCACCACGTCGTGGTTGTTATTCCACGCATTTAGCCGCAGGCCATCGGTCGACTTGTGCGTGGCTTGCAACGCTCGAACATAGTCTCCCGTCTTGGGAGGCAGCGCGACATCGTTAGCCAACAGCACGCGGGCCAGCGGATTGAGGCTCGTTATCAGATCGTGCCGATTGGGCACGGCGGCGGGGTCGGCTAGCGACGCGGCCAGCGCCCGGAGGCGTGGTGTTGCCGCGTGAATCCGTGCGCCTACCAGAACGAGGTCGACCGTTCGTTCAGTTCCCGAGCTCGCAGAAATTTCCAAGCACAATCGCGCCGCGCCCTGGGGAATCGATTGATCAGGCAACAGGCCCAAGTCCAGCCGCCATGGTTCATCGACCGCAGTGGAAGCCTCGGTACGCCGCAACTGGTCGATCCGGATCGGACGGCTGAGTCCGGCTTGGACATCGTCCCGCCGCGAACGAGCGTTCTCGCGTTCCAGGAGGGAATCCAGCTGGTAGCGAATCCAGACACTCGGCTCGACGGTTTCGGTCGAGCCGTCCACCACCAACCGGGACATCTGCCACAGGAAGGGGCGATTGGCACCGGCTCCCGGCAACTCGCCGGTTGACAACAACGGAGGCGAGGTGGCCAGCTTCGTCAGCACAGGGAAGACGGCTGAAGCAGCGTCCGTCCACTTCCATCGCAGCCGGGTTTGTAACTCGTCGGCAGGATCGGCAGGCTCACCAAAGGCGTCCTCGCTATCGCTGTAGCGAAGCACTGCATCGTTGAGCGGGTGTCCGACTACAGTCAACGAGCGCGGCGTCCAGTCAGCGCCGCCCAACGCCAACGCCCAGTCAGGGGCGACCACCTCGCGGGCCTCGGCAAGGGTCTGGCTGGTGTCCTGAGGGTTCTTACGCAGTCGTACTTGGATGAGCACCGAACCGGCCGAGTCGCCCGGCCCTTCGAACTTCGTAACATGGCGAACCGGTTGTGGTCCTGTTCGTGCGAGCCGTTCGTTCGATTCGTCCTGCAATTCTGTGACACGATTCCGCGGATTCTTATGAGTCGCGGCGTCGAGTTGGTCTCTCCAGACCACTTGTCGCCAATTGAGCCGAACTTCCCTGTCGACCGATGGCTCGACGTGCGATCCGGAGACCAGTTGAAACCGCCGTCGCTCGCCGCCTTGGACGGTCTCGATCACCAGCGCCGCCGACACCAGCAGCCGTTCGATGTTCCCGAAACGCTCCACCATCGACGTTGGCCAAATCGTCTGCAACAGCGGCGCGGCGTTCAGCGGAGCCGTCATCGTTTCGATCGTGATCGCGCCGGACACAATCCCGAAGACCCGTTCGTTCCTCGTGTCGAGGGCTCGGCTCTCCGTGACGCAAACCCTTGGCAGAGGCGTTAACTGATCGCCGGAAACGTCCAGCGTTTGCCCCAGCAGTTTGAGGGCAAGATTTAGCGGCGTGCCACCTCCATCCTCGAGGTCCGTTTGCGCCCACTCCACTTGTGGAGCGGGTCCCTTGCCGTCGGCAGCCAGACGGGCTTCGGCATCGAGATTCGCGGGAACCGCCGTCGGCTCGGGAAGTTGGAGGATCACCTCGGGCGCATCGCCAACCTGAAGCGTCTTCAGAAACAGATCGCTCATGATTTACGGCTCACGGAAAATGGCAAAGGATGTGAACGAAAGCCGTCGCGCTGCATTTGCAGAATCGCGCGAACGGGTTCGCCAGGTTTTCCGGGTTCTCCAAATAGAGAGTCCGAAGGATTGGGTACCTTCACGCGGAACGACGCCACAAATATCGGGCGCGCTGCCGGCGTGGGCTGCCACAGCTGGATTAACGGATGCGAATTTGACATGGTTAGCGGGTTGCCACTGGTGTCCAGGACCTGGGCCAGCACCTGTTCTGGGGCGGACGTGAAATTCCGATTCCGCAACAGCGGCTTGCCAGTACCAGAGCCTTGATCGCTCCAGGCGGGATGGCAGGGCATCAGCAGGTCGACGAACTCGACATAGACGGGGTCGACGAAGCCCACCGGTTCGGTCGGAGAACTGCTTTCGTCCGTCGGGGGCAGCCTCCACAGGACCTGGTACTGGCACAACAAGTCGGGCAGATCGCCCGCCAAGACTTTTCCTGTTAATGAACTGGACAAAGACGCATCGCCTGCGTCGAGCTCCGCTGCCGCGCGGGCTTCGCGGGGTGTCAGTTGGTCTCCCTGACGGGTTAACACCAGACGGAATGAATAGATGTTTGCTTCAGTGGACGTGTCCTCGATATGCAAATGAGCCGCGTGCGCTGCCAAAACCGAAGGCCTAACTTGAGCAAAGACGGGCGCGTCCGGCTGATGGGTTGACGTCCCAAGCGATTTGAACTCGAACTGCGGATTCACACCCAGGCCATACTCGCGATAGTAAGGCAACTCCGGCAAGCTGATCAGACGCTCGTGCCGCAACAGCGCCGGGCCGCCTGCTTCGGGACGATCGATCCGAGTTCGCTTGGGAAGCGGCGCCCCGTGGAACAATTGCAACGTCCCCTTGCTGACGGCATTGGGAAGCGCCTCGTTAAGCGTGAGCGTTTGTGTCCGGGGGTCAAAGGTCTGGACGATGCGAGCAGCGCGGGCTTGGTTGTCCACAAACAAAATCGCGAACTGGCCGGCATAATTGCGGGCGTGGGAATCCTCATCCAGCTGATCCTCGTCAATTCGATCAGTGTTGGAGTCAACTCCCGTCAGCCGCACGGTCTCCGTCGCGGCGGCATCTCGCTGAAATTGCGCGACCAACCGGCCTCCTGCTTCGAAAACCGGGTCGGATGGAGGATCGAGCATGAAATCAAGTTGGGAGCCATCCGCAACCGGCTGCCCAAACGGACTGCCCATAATCTTCAATTCACCCTCACCGGCGCTGGCGCCCAACGTGAATTGTGCCAGCCGCACACGGTCCCGATTATCCGAGAATACGACTAAGCGGCCGCTCTTTTCGAGTTGGTTGGAGGTAACGTTCCAGGTGGTTGTCGTTCCGCCAGACTGCACGGTCAGCCGATGCGTCCGGTCCCGCTGGCTTAACGCTTGAATCAAGTCATCGTGTTGATCCGTGACAGAACCATCACCAGCTTTTTCGATCCAAGCACGTTTCTCGACAAACTGGGTGGCGAGCCCTCGATATCCTGTTCTCCGCGAAGACAGTCCCGAGACAACCGATCGCGCTCCGGACGTGGAGACAGAGTAAATGAACTCCGCCCGCGTGGGGTGCGGCGAGACGAGCACCGGCAGCGCGGTTGGTTCTTCGACTCCCTCCACCATCCGCCGCTGCAGTTCGACCTCTTGCAGCCGCGGTAAGCTCGAACCCTTTTTGTGCAGGCTGTCGATCCGCGCCACGATCGGTACTGCCTCTCGACGCAGCCAGCGTAACAGTGCCTCGTACCGCGAGACGCGGCGGACGGCAATCTGAAGTTCGCGGCCTGCTGCATCGGGAGCTTCCCAATCGAGATGCGCACGGCCGCCGAGGACAGGCACCGTTGCCCAGCGGCGGGCTCGTGTTTCTAAGATCAAATGGCCCAAGCGGATCTGGCTGCCCGGTAATTCCGCAATCGCCTGCCACCAGCTGGACGCCATCTGTTGGACGACCCGTAGTTCGATGTCCTCCATCGGAGATACGGAAGCCTCTGTGCTGGCGTCGAGTGAGCGGGCCTGAAGCCAACTACGGAAAGCCATTCGATCAGCCGTTGCCGTCGAGACAGTCGCCGCAGTGTTAGCCGGAGGCGCATCGTTTGCAAAGCCAGTGACGATGACTTTCGCGGAGCCGCTCTCGTCGACCAAATCGCCAATCTTGAAGCGGACCGTCCCTGAATTGCCCGCCTTCGGATCGACATCGATCGTTGTGTTGTCACCCCAGCCCGCAGCTTGTAGCAAAGCTTTCAGACCGGCGACCGGCATATCAATGGTCAGATCAAGCGTATTTGCGTCCGTCTTGGTGGCCGTTTTGATTGTGACTGCCACTTGGCGTCCAAGGATGTCAGCCAGCAGACTGCGAGGGACGACCATCAGTTTTACAAAGGCATAGCCCAGCGAGCGGTCTTCGTCGAGTTGACTCTCCTTCCGATCGCGGTCTGTGTCTGGCTCGCGGCCTGACATCAGCACGATTTCGTGCTGACCGCCGAGTGAATGACTGATTGCCGCCCACGGCTGGCCGGCGATCCAGTCGAGCAACAGGCGTTGGGGAAGCGGCTGGTTCAGGTTGTCGACCACTGCCACATCGATGCCAAACCCAAGACGCTCCAACAGATTGGCAAACGGCACTGCGAGCCGGCGACCGTCCAGGGTGTTGAGAACTTCCGCGGTCAGCGGAGGTAGTTGCTCCGTGTCGTCTTCCGACCGATTGGGACCGCCGATGGCATCCGGCAGGAAGTCCCGCAGTGGTTGCGGCTGGTCGGGTGTCGTTCCCAATTGGTGATGCGGCCGGCGGACCAGCGTCCAACCGTGGGCTTGGGCGTCTCGCTTGAGAGATTCCACGGCCGCCGTCAAGCCAGCGGCTTGCGGTACAAGCTTAGCGACCTCGTCGCGATAATCCAGAGCCGGTTGATCGCTCCCAGGGATCAGGACCGAAGGGTCGCGGAGAAGTCCCAGGATTGTCTCTAAATGCCCAGCCGCGACCTGACCGGTAGCGCGAATCGCCGGTTGCGCCGTGTCATCATCGAAGACATTTAACAGGGCGGTCGTCCGCCGGAGACTGGCGCTCGTTTCGCCGCCTTGCGCGTTCAAACTGTTAAAGCGACGGACGAGTTTATCCCAGGCCTGCTGTCGCGGCATGCGGCCCGGAGCATCCGTAGGCTCTAAGGGGATATCGTCCGTGTTGAGTTCCAAAAGGTCTTCGGCGATCGCCAATCGTCGTTCGGCAATGCAAGCCAACTTGCGGGCAAGATCGATGTCCTGCAGTTCCAACTTCACTCGTTGGTAGTCGGCAGGCGAATCGGTCACTTTCATCGCCGTCAGGTCGATCTCAGCGATTTCGTCCAGCAAGCGGCGGAGTTCTCTTTCTTGATCGCTTACTTTCGACGCATAGTCCGCAAGATTTTCCTTGACTAGCGTGTCCGTGAGATCGATCTTCAACCCCACCAGCACGGCGCGAGACGCGGCGTAAAAGGCGTCGAGCCCCGCAAGATCCTTATCTGTGGCGGGCGCCAGTGGCGTGCGCTGATACGCCAGCATCGCGGCCAAGTATTCCGCCAACTTCCGATGCAGCGACCTCCAGTCGTTCGCGGGGGCGGGCGCGGCGACGTAAGTGCTGATCAAAGTAGCCAACCCGGTCCGAGCCGCTCGAATCTGTTCCAGCGCCGGATTGTGTTCATCCCGCCACAGCAGAAGCGAGGTCTGGTCGCTAGTACCGGACGAGTTAGCCAGCGATGGGAGTGTCGGCCAGCCTGAGCCATCGTCTTTTTCAACTTGGACGGGTCGATCTGGATGTGTCTGCCAGAGGGCCGGGTTGCGGAAGTCGGCGATCGCGCGTTGGAAGATCGCTTCCTCCTGCACGGTTGCCAAACGCCGCTCAACGCGATGTGGCTCGTCACAGTCCTGCGCCAAAACCTCGACTCCCGCATCCAAATCACTCTTGTGATCCCAGGCGATGCGGAGCCGTTCTCGCGGATCGTTGTCCGTAGTGCGGCTGCTGATCGTAATGGCCTCGGCCGGCAGCCACGCCTGATCACGGATGCTGATCGAAAGCGGAGAGAGGATGCGATCGACTTCCGTTTGCGAGACGAATTCGAGTTTTTGTTCGGCTAGATGCAATAGAGGCGTGGCTTCGTCGATGAATTGCGGCAGCTCTCGGATCAGATACAGCGACAAAGGCTGCACCAGCGGCTGTTCGGTGGGTACCTCAGGTCGGACAAACAACCGATAGGCTTGACCGCGCCGCAGGGAAGGAAAACCACCCACCACCCGCCCGTCATCGGTTACGCGCAGCGAACCGCTCGGCACACCGCCGCCGGCCGGCTTCCGAAGAACGGCAACTTTGATCTTACCCGACGTCGATTCGGGCAGCCGTTCGGCGGTCAGATCTCTCGGATGCCGGATCGACTCCTGCTGAGCCGTCCGCGGGTCGACTTGCGCTCCGGCATCGCCCAGTGCATATGCTCCCGAACTTCGGATACGATACGGCTCGACCCAGATTTCAATCGCGTCCCAACCGCCTTCAGGCCAGAGCCACGTCTGGGGGCGATTGTCGACGAAATGTAACGGGATTTGCTGGTCGCCCGTCTCGGGTGGGAGCAGGTTTTCGGCCGGGATTACCAACCCCAACGCCGGCAATTCGCGTTTCGGCGGCGGCACATGCAAAGTAACCGCCGACCAGTGCAGAAACGTCGGCTCAGCTGTCGTGGGTAAGTGGCCGAAGGGGATCGCCCGCAACGAATACTCGATCCGCGTCACGCCGGGAATGACGCCTTGCGACACACCTTCGAACTGCCCGGTATCGGGGTTGTAGGGAAAGTCCTCGCCAAACAGGAATTTTTCGACCAGCATGACGGTTCGACCCCGCTCGTCCACCCGCCGCAAAATCGGAGGTACGCCATCGGCGATCTTCACCGGCTGTTGCTGCCAAGGAAAGCGTCGATAGATTTCAAAGCCGTTGAGGCGCGGGAGTTGAGCCTTGAGCAGTTCGTCCTCGAACTTCACCGGCAGCTTTACACGCACCCGCGGATCTGCCGAACTGGTTGCCTTTTCGCCGCTGGCAACTTCCTCGCCACCCAGATATTCCTGACACGGCGGCAGGCACGCCACCCACCTCTGAATGGCTTCGACCGGATCCTTGTTGGGGTCCGTCATGGGCACAATGCGAATCGGCATGTCGTGCGACCATTCTGTGACACTTGAATCTGGCTCGTTACGCACGATGCGAACTTTGTCCAGATCCAAACGCAGGTTGTTCGCTGTATTTTGATCATCGAAGCTCGTGACAGCGAACAGTCCGACCTGGCGAACAATCTCCGGCGGGACCGCGTCGAAATAATTCGTCACCGATTCGAAAACTACACGGTCGGTAAGAGGCGCACCGGGTGAGTCATTGCTGTTTTGGTCGCGGCTGACGGTGACGACCACAGACTTGGCTTCGCCCAGCGGAATACCATCGATGATTGGTACGTATCGAGCCTCAATGCGTGCTGTCTCTTGAGTTGCGACGTCACCTAAGGGATCGATCGGATCATAAAGTTCTTTAAGTTTCTCACGGAGGTTGATATCGGCGGTTGAGCCATCGGGAAGCGTCACGGTTAGATTGACGGCATCGTCCCCGTCCGGCTCCAGATCCAGATCGGTATTGTTTTCGAGGATCGCATAGGTAAGCTGCGCCGTCTCGGTCCCGCCATCCGGCACGACCCATTGGGCGGCCCTGCGGCGAGTGACTACGGGTCTGTCAGGACCATCATCTCTACGGACAAGTCGCAACTGCGAAAGCGGCGACCCTTCTCCGTTCAGCGACGTGATTTGGCCATAGGTTTCCGGACCACGTTCGCGGACGAAGTCCCGCAAAATAGTGCTCAGCAGTCCCGCGCGGGCTTCCGCCGCCTGCCTGGCGGGAGCCGGATCGACATCTTCGTAACGTCCTTGCGCGGCGGCCGTCAGCCGGACTTGTTCATAACGCAGCAGCCGCGCGATGTCGTCGCGCCGATCGACGCCCGAGAATCCTTCCGACACCAACTCTTCGACCGGACGATAACGATAAGGCAGCACACCATCGGGCCGGTTCATCTGATCGGAGAGCAACCAATAGGATCGTGCGCCCGATTCGGGACGGGGATCCGAAACGACTTCGACGCCTGTGAGCGGAACCCGGTTGGGATCGAACTCTTGCTGGAGCCACTCCGTCTCTTCCGCCGTCGGGTCGCTGGCGCTTGCCGCGGTGTTCAAGAAGGCGCTTTCGATCTCGGTCATACGAGTGACGAGGTCGATGAGGTCGTTGTCGCTGATGGCGCCTTCGCCCGGCAATGCATCGAAGTTTGCCCGGTCCCATGGCATCGACAAATCGACGACATGCTTGACACGCTGGAGAGCATCGTTCTGGTTGACAAACGGCATCACCATTCGCATGACCGCGCCACGGAAGGGCGAAAGGTGCTGCTTTTCCAGGTCGCTGGCAACGCCTTCCAACAGTGTGTGACTTGCGAGTGCCGCCGCCTGGCGGATGACATTCACCTGCGTTTCATAGGGCAGACCGCTGGTATCCGCCGGAAACGGAGTGAGTTGTTGTATGAATGCGTCAAGCTCATTGCCCTGCCGCAATTCAGCCTTGGGCTTGTCGATGACTACCTCGCCACTTTCATCGAAAATGCGAATGTGCAGGACGCCACCCACCATCGCCACAACGACTGTTGACGTTCCGTCCGCCACAAGTTCTGACGTCGTGGCCACCATCATGAACTGCAGTAAGTAGCTACCGCCTGTATCGCGAGGCAGGTTGGCGTAGTGGCTCATCGACGTCGCGCGGGGCGTGTACCACCAAGTGGGATACTCGGGCGAGGGGACCAACAAGTGCAGCATTTCGTTACCGACGCGACTGGTGTAGTAGTACCAGGTTTCCACTTCCGGCGGCTCTTCCAGTCCGGCGTCTTGCTGCAGAGCGGGGCGCGGTAACCCGCGAAGTTGGTTGATGTGATTTTCGATGGCGGCAATGCGCCGCTGCACTGAGCGAATCACTTCAGGACGGTAATCGAACCGCGGCGCTATTCGCAGCTTGTGGCCGAAGATGGAGGTGGAGATTCCGACCGTGCCCCGGAATCCGACTCCGCCCGATTCATCGAAGGCCAACGCGCCTTCGAGCACCAGTTCGAGCGATGCTTCCGGCATGTGATAAGGTTCCATCTTGACGACGGGAATCACCAGCGTGACACGAATCGTGATCGACTTGCTGACCCTCCGCCGTTTCCACTTGCACGACCATCGTTTGCACTTCAGATAAGGAACGCTGAACGAGATGCTGATTGTCTCCTCGTAGGAAACCGTTTTCAACGCGATCGTGGGCACGATGATAAAGGCGGAAACACGAAACGTGATCCCAGCCCGCACAGCGCCATACGCCGCCAAACCGCGCTGGCTGACCAAGCCCCCGAACTCGGCATCGAGTTGCAGACCGCCCGAAAACGTGAAGCCGCCCGGTCCGGCAGCCAGCCTCTTCTGTGGAATGGTGCCGCGAAATCCGAGGCTGGCTCGCATCAGCGCGCCGAACCGACCGATCGCGATGCGATAACTGCCCACGGCTTGCACCGAGATGCCGAACATCTGTTCGCGGTACGACAGTTCCTCCAGGTAGTAGTCTGCCAGGTTGGCCGACAGATAGAAGGAAAAGCGGGCTTGGACGCGGCTCAATAAATCCGAGAGCATCTTGTTGGCTTCGATCGCCGGACGCGGCAGCGTTTGCGCGAACAAAGAAAAGGTCTGCTCGCGAGCCCGCAAAACGGCCGCTCCGACGAACGCCGGACGCCGTTCGTGGTCCGCTTTCGTCAGGAACTGCGGACTGGAGAACAGCCAGATCTGAGCTGCAGCGACGACGTCAATGTTGGTGTCGATGCTCAACAACAGCTTGGCCAGATACGCGCAGGCGACATCGTCCTCGCCGCGGTTAGACGCAATCATAGCGGTTGCCACCACCGACACGTAAACGCCCGAATCGGAAACGAAACTCCAGTTCCGCGAGTTTTTGGGATCGATCTCGTCGATGCGGGCGACGATGGATCGCGGGTCGGGACGGTCGCCGATGGCGGCCAACCGATTGTTCAGTCCCAGCCCCAAGCCCATACGTTTGAGCACGACGCCGGAAAACAAGTCTGCCTCGTATGGCAATTCGGCGAAGACCGCCAAATTCGGCGCGGTCGAACCGTCATCCTTGATCCCCGTTCCCAACTTCAACGCGCCGGCCACCTCGGGAAAGCCACTCATCGTCAGCCGGCCATCGGCTCGAAAATAGAGTTCGCGTTCGTTGTTCTCCCAGCCAACTTCTCCCTCAAACGCTATCTGCGTTCCGATGCGAACTTCCAGACCCAGTGACGAGGGCATCTTGAAATCGACCGACCTGTCGTCCACGTCGAACAGCAATCCAATCTTGCCGGCTTCGATCGCCACGTCGAGGTCGCCGCTGCTGGCCTGATAGTCAAAGCGAGCGCGGTCGACGTCAAAGCCAATCTCCTTGCGCTGCAAGTCCCACCGTAAGTCGCCGCGATAGAATTCAATTTTGAACTGACCGTCGAGCAACTCAAAACGGGCCGGATCATCCGCGGTGCTCGGCGCTCCATCCTGGCGTTTGGTCGGCATCAGCGGCAACCGGCCGTCCCCCTTGTGGAGTTCGAGAAGGTTGAGATCGCGGAAGGGAATCGCAGTTGGTTGATCCAGGCCTTTTATTCCGCCTGTCGATTGCAGCTCGCCCGTAACGGAAATCGAGCCAGTCGCCCAAGCCTTGAAGTCCCACTGGGGATTGCTACCTGTTACCCAGGACAGTTGCATCTTGAGGTCGTCCAACTGCGCCTTGAGGAAGGGGATGTTCAACTTGGCCAGCGGCTTGCGGTCGGTGCGGTCAAAGTCGATCGTCGCCACCACGACCGGAGGTGCTTGAGGCTTTTCCTTTCGCAGACCGATTTCCAGGTCGGCTTCCAAGTTCTCAAAGCCGGGGACTTCGATCCTTCCGACTAGGCTCGCATAGCGCATTTGGTTGTCGATCACCACCAGGGCGCTGCGCAAGCCATCGCGTCTTTCGTCTAATCGCAAAGGGAATGTCCCGCCTCCCGCCGGGATCTTGGCCGGGGTCACGGTGTCGGCTGCGGAGGCAAAAGTCAGGCCGCTCGCGCTCAGCCGCAGCTGCAAAGTCTCGCCTTTATCCGGTTCTTCGGGCCAGATGGCGGGATCAAAGTCGCGGAGGACGAGACGCACGCGCTGGTCCCGGTCTTGATTACCACCTTCCAGATCGCCCGGCACGAACACCGTCGTTCGCGGCCGGTCCGGGGGCGAGGGCTGTTTGTAGTCGAGCACCAGATCGAGCAGATCAAAGTCCAGATAACCGTCATGGTCATCCGCGGACGGCAACTTTTGAATTTTGCCTGACTCCCTCATCGGCAACTCGATCGCGAACGACTTGAAATCGAGCAGGTCGTTGGGATTGGTGGCTGCCTCGACGATATAGAAGTAGGACCTGTTCTCCGCCAACCGGCCGGTCCACAGGTTGAGCCGAACGACCAGCAGGAAGATTACTTGAGAACCGCCATTTTTTCCGACCCGCAATGCCAACGGGACGGGATAGGCCGTCGTGTTAAAGGCGTCTAGACTCTTGAAAAGAGTCGTGAGCCCAGCGGAACCGGCTAAAGCGTCTTGGACCTTCTCGACCACAAACTCCAGCCCCGAACTGACCGACTCGCCCAGTTCCGCCAGGGGTGTGAAGAACCCATTGAGCTTATTCGAACTGGTTCTGTCCTCCTTAAACACGGCCCTCAGTTCGCTTAAGGCGGCGGTAATCAGTTGCCCCACGTCCTCCAGCGCGCCACTAGTCCGCTTCACTGCCAATAACAATGGCTCGACGTTCAATGTGTCATTAGGCCGCTTGATGGTCACCGTGAATTCAAGTGGGACGAGGATCGTGTTGCCACTTGCTTCCGCAGGAATCAACTTTGCCAGCGCATTGGCGGCCTCAGCGCCGACCTCCGCCTGAATCAACGGGATGTGCAGCGTGGCGCGCATCACTTCGTCGTCTTCAGCTCCGGGCGGGGCAGCTAGCCCGAGTTGATCGTCGCGCAAACGAAGCCGGAACTTGTCCCAGTCCAGGATGACCTTCGAGCCTTTGACGCCGGCAACCACCGGCAGTGGATGCTCGTATCGTCCGCCCGCAATTTCGATTTCAAAGCCGATGGATTGTTCCGAATCGGATCCCTCCACCATCGGAACGACGTCCGAGATCGTGTTGCCTGCGGGAGCGGTCGAGTCGTTAACCGGGACTCCGTTGATTTCGAAGTCGCCATTGGTCTCGATCGACAGCACAATCTTCTTCCCGGTTAAGTCGATCGGCTCATCATCTCCCAAAACGCCATTCCTAAGTCGGATCTTGCGGAGGTCGATCGACTTCAACTTGAATGTGATGCTGAATGTCGCGGGGCCGTCATCCGCGATGGCCAACTTGGCCACAGGAGGTTCCACAAGCGCGATCACTTCAGCCAGAGTCGTCAGCGAATCTGGAGCGGTAACGCTCACCTCGGGTCTCGGCTTGTGTTTAAGGAACGACTGGCCTGAGACAAAATCCGCGATGTCCAAGGTTGCGGGCTGGCCGCCGGCCGAAAATTTGTTCTCCAGGTCACCGAACCGAAACACTCGCCAAGCGCCCGTGACATCGGCGTCTTCCACCGCCCCCAACAGCCCCAGCATACGGATCAAAGCGGGGTACGCAGGACCCGTACCGTCGCCATGAAAAATGAACACAGCGGGTGTGAATAGGTCATTGGCTACGGCACCGGATG
>JAHWKS010000640.1 GCA_019347795.1 Planctomycetota bacterium
ACGGCCCGCGACTTGTGGTCGCGGGCCGTGGGCCAGCGCAATGAAAATCAAAAAGAGCTACGTGCGAAACACATCGTCCGAGAGAGGACGCTCGGCGGCGCGGCCGAGTTCATCCAGGCTGCGGCGCTGCCCGACCGCATGCCAGGGATTCACCTGCTCCAGCTCGGGCATCATCTCCACGAGCTGCTCCACGAGGGTTTGCGCCAGCCGCGCCGTGGCGGGCGTGGGGGCGCTTTCCAGGAGAGCGGCCGCGGTCTTCATGAGGCGCACCAACTGAGCCCGCTCCATCACGGGGCGGGAGAGGCAGTCGTGCGGCTGGCGCACCAGGTCCTCCAGCGGCGCCCCCAACACTTCTTGCCAGCGAAGCAAGTCGCTGAGCCGTAGGTCGCAGTGCCCCTCCTCTTGGGCGCGCACGACGCGCACCGGGACGCCCATGTGCCGGGCGACCGTCCGCAGGGTCAAACCTTGCTCGAGCCGCACCTCGCGGATGCGGTGCAAGGGCCGTGCGGCCTGTTGACGCCGATCCGCGCAGGCGGACCGGTCTGGTGAAACGCCGCGCGGAGCTGCGCGCGCTCGATCCATCTCCTCCGGCGAAGCCGGATCGCCCGAGGGCGACGTGATGGCGATGGGGAACGAGCCGGCCCCGGCGGGCGTCGAGCCGAACTCGACGCTTGCCATGACTACACCCTCCCCGGGCCCCGCCAGAATGCAAAGGCCCAGAACGATAAGGAAGAATAAAAAGAGGATAAGACGTTCCTTCTTTTGGAAGGCGGTTTCGTGCCCCCGCGACAGCACCGAGCAAAGCGACGCCCGGCGCAGCCGCGAACTTCGCCAGATTCATAGTAACCCCCCCGGACGCCGTTTGCAACGCTCAGCGGGTCGCGTCCTGCCGGTCTGCCGGCGCCTGCGTGCCGTCAGGTGTGGTAGTCGGCGTTGAACTTCACGTACTCGACGGTCAGATCGCTTGTCCAATGGCGGCAGGCAGCGGGGCCGTCGCCGACGGAGAGGACGACCGTCGTTTCCCGATTCGCCTTCATCGACTGCGACACCGCCGCGGCGTCGAACGGCGCCGGCGCGCCGCGCTCATAAAGCAGATGGCCGTTGATGCAGAGCGAAACTTGCGCCGGGTCGAAGGCCACGCCTGCGTATCCCGCCGCGGAGACGATGCGGCCCCAGTTGGGATCGCCGCCGTGCACGGCGGTCTTCACCAGCGCGCTGTTGGCGATGGCGCGGGCGATTGCGTCGGCGTCCTTGCGGGCGCCGCAGCCGCGCACGTCAATCGCAATCAGGTGCGTGGCGCCTTCGCCGTCGTCGGGAATTTGTTTGGCCAGTTCAGTGCACAGCTCCGTGAGGGCGTGCTGGAACGACTGGAGATCGTCGCCGATCAACTCGCCGCCGGCGGCGCCGCCGGCCAACAGGAGCACGGTGTCGTTGGTGCTCATGTGCCCTTCGACGCTGATTGCATTGAAGCTTTCCTCAACCGCCGCCGCGAGAGCCGCTTGGGCCGATTCCGGTGAGAGGGCCGCATCGGTGGTAATCACGCCGAGCATGGTGGCCATCTTCGGGCCGATCATCCCAGCGCCTTTCGCCATCCCCGCCAGCCGCACGTCGCGACCGGCGACGGTCGTCGTGCGAAAGGCGACCTTAGGGCCGCGATCGGTGGTCATCATGCCGCGCACCGCCGCCATGAACGCGGCTTCATCGCCGCCGAGCTGCTTGCCGGCCGATGCGATTCCCGCGGCGATCTTGTCCATCGGCAGAAACTCGCCAATGACGCCGGTGGACATCACCAGGGCCTGTTCGGGCCCTGCGCCGACGGCCGTCGCCGCCAGCCGGGCCATTTCCTGGGCGTCGCGCAGACCGCGCTCGCCGGTGCAGGCGTTGGCGTTGCCGGAGTTGGTGATGACCACGCGAATGTCGGAAGACGGCGTCCGCTCCCGATCCAGCGCCACCGGCGCGGCAAACACGCGGTTGGTGGTATATACCCCCGCCGCAACCGCCCCGCTCCGGCAGACGACCAGCGAGAGATCCTCCCGCCCCGGAATCGTTTTGATGCCGCACGAGACGCCGGCGAATTCAAAGCCGTGGGGAAGCATGGGGAGGGTAGAAAGATGGTGGGAGTCAGGAGTCAGGGGGCAGGAGTCAGGGCTCAGGAGTCAGTGACGCTCAACATCACCTGCCTCTCCAGCTTCACACAAGTCCTGTCGTCTCGGGAAAGCCGTACATCACGTTGAAGTTCTGCACCGCCGCGCCGGAGGCGCCTTTGATCAGGTTGTCTTCGGCGCTGATTAGCAGCAGGCGATCCTGGACGGTGCGGGCCGTAATGTCGCAGTAGTTGGTTAGCGAGGTGTGCTTGGTGGCCGGCAGGTGATCGACCACGCGCACGAATGGCTCGCTGGCGTACGTCTCGCGGAGCACTTCCATCGCCGCCCCTTGGTCGCATTGTCCTCTCGGCCGGGCGTAGATGACGCTCAGGATGCCGCGATCCATGGGAACCAGATGCGGGGTGAAAATCACCTGCGGATCCCGACCGGTAATACGGCCGAGGATTTGGCTGATCTCCGGCGTGTGCCGATGGCTCCCCACGCCGTAGGCGGAGATGCTCTCGTTGCACTCGGGATAGTGGAAGCCGAGTTTGGGCGTGCGCCCGGCGCCGGTTACTCCGCTCTTGGAATCGATGATGATGTCCTGCGGCTCGATCAGCCCCCCCTTCAGCAGCGGCGCCAACGGCAGGATCGCCGACGTGGGGTAACAGCCGGGATTGGCCACCAGATCGGCCTCCTGGATCTGCTTGCGAAACCACTCGGGCAGGCCGTAGACCACGTTGCCCAGCCGCTGCGGGTCGAGATGCTCCGCGTGGTACCACTGGCGAAAGGTGTCGGCGTCGTTGAGGCGATAGTCGGCGCTGAAGTCGATCACCCTCGCCCCGCCGGCCAGCAATTCCGGCGTCGCCTCCGCCGCCGCGCCGTGGGGCAGACAGCAAAACACCAGGTCCGACCGCTCCGCAACTTGTCGCGGCCCGAAGTTCTCCATCCGCAGGTCGAGCCGCCCGTTCAACTGCGGATGCACCTCCGAGACGTGCGGCCGCTCCTCCTGCCGCGTTGTGAGGACGGAAATTTCCGCCTCCGGATGCCGCAGCAAAAGCTTGATCAGCTCCAGAGCCGTATAGCCCGTGGCGCCGAGAATTCCGATCCGAACCATGAACATCAGAGAGTGGTAGTATATCGCATCAATCGCACGGCGACGCAGTCACGGACACCGCCAGGCTTCGCAGGTTCAGTATATCGGGCGAGGAGCGATCGCCAATGGGCGGAATCCAGGACGCCCAAAGGCGAAAGAAAGCCATGGGCGGCGACGGCGCCGTGGGAGACTATGAGCGAGCAATGGCGAGAACTCCGCGAAGACGCACAGCGCCAGGACGTGGCGAGGGCGTCGGCTCGATGCGCCCTTCGGCGAGATCAGCGGGTTGGAGTGGCTTAGCGCTTGTTCGCCGGCGCGTCGCCGGGGACCCGGGGGCCGGCGATGCGCTTGCCGATTTGGGAGCTGCCGGTGAGGAAGTTGTCGATCTGGGCGCCCTCGATGAGCTGATCGAACTGAGCGGCCATCGCGATCCGCAGTTTCTTCTCGCGGATGTCTTTGTAAAGCTCATCCCGCACCGCGCTGAAGTCGGTCACGGTCGGCTTCGTTCGACCGAGACAGCGCATGATGATGCTCTTGCCCGCCACGTTCACAATTGCCGACAAGTCGCCCGGCTTGAGACGGAAGGCTTCGGTTTCCAGCTCCCCCTGCCCGCCGTGGCGGCGAATGGGAGGCACCACGCCGCCGTTGGCCTGCGATACCGGCTCGATCGAGTATTGCCGCGCGAGCTGAGCGAAGAATTGCTCGGTGGGATTGTCGCGGGCCATCTCCCACACGGTCTGCGCCTGGCGCTGGTCGCCCAGCACCACGGCCAGCACCTCGACCCGCTCGCCGAAGTTCGACTCGAATCCCTTTTGCAGGTCCTCCTCGGTGACGGTGACGTCGCCTCCGACGAGCTTCTTCAATGCTACGCTCGGCCAGACCGCGTCGCGAATGTAGAGGTCGATCGCGCGGGGGTCGCCGCCGCCGGTCTCTTCCTGCAGCCAGCGGTTCACGTCCGGCTTGAGGTCGGGCGTGACGTAGCCGAGCATGTCGGCCGCGCGGGCGATCTCAGCGTCGATGTCCTGCT
>JAHWKS010000641.1 GCA_019347795.1 Planctomycetota bacterium
AACCTGTCGATGATCAACACCAGCGAAGTCCGCGTGAACGTGGTGGTGGACGGCAAGGCGGGCGAGAAAGGCCTCGCCAGCCTCCAAAAAGCCTTCGCCGACGTGCTGCGTTAAATGGTAGCCCGACGCGTCAGCGAGCGAGAGGAACCGCGGTCGCACGTAATGCCCTCGCTTACGTTGACACTTCGGGCTTCTATGCGCACATCATCCCGGCTACCATGAGTTGAAGGAATCGGCGCATGAATGTCTCCGAAGAAACCATCCAGGGTACGCTCGACTCCAACGGTCAGCTTCAACTGCCGCGTCCGCCGCGCGTGCCGCCTGGTCCTGTCCAGGTGACCATCCGCGCCGCCGGGGCGATGCCGCGGCGCGGTTTGGCGGACGTAGGCAGGGAAATCGCCGCGGAGCAACGCTCACGCGGTTTTTCGGGACGATCGGCGGAACAGATAAGCGGCGAAGACGCCGAACGGCTCTCCGATGACGGCGCCCGAGACCATGAGTTGGATGCCGCGCGTCGCGCAACGTCGAGGAGAGGCGCCTGAGTGCTGTACTACCTCGACACCGTCATCGTCATATACGCTGTCGAAGGCGATCCCGCGACTCAACAGCGCGCGTTGAACTACTTGGCCGCACTGGAACAGGCCGGCCATCGATTCGCCATCAGCGAGTTAACTCGTACCGAATGTCTCGTCCCGGTTATCGGTCAAGGCGCTGGGCAACGGCTGTCGGACTTCTTCCGGTTCTTTCATGGGCCGAACTTGCGCACTTTAACTCCGACGGCTGCTGCGTTTGCCAGAGCAAGTGCAATTCGGAGTGGCCACACGTATCCGGCCGCGCCACCCGCTCAGCCGCGACGCTACGGGCTGGCTGACGCCCTTCATCTGGCAACCGCCATCGAGTCCGGCTGCGACGCGTTTTTGACAAACGACAATCAACTGACTGGCTTCCCAGATATCACAGTCGAGCAGTTGCCGTAGTCGCGGCTATGCGGCGCTGGGGGCGAGGTGCAGTCGGCGCCGAACGGCTTCGGACGACTGCTCCGCGATCTCGAACAAGAGATGCGCCAGCGTCTCCGAGTTGCGGCTTGCCTCGTTCGCAAATTGCCGGTAGGCTGGCGGGACAGCGTCTGCCTGGATCTTTTCGACGTCGCATCTTCGCGACGACGTGTTGACGCGGCCTTTCGGCCGCACAAGGGCGTGGAAGACCTTCACGACTTTCGTCGTCTTCCGCGATTGTTTGGATGACAAGCCTGATTCTGTGGAGAACGATCCTGCTGTGTCTGGCGGGAGCGTGCGGGGTGGGCGGTGTCTTTCTGCGCGCCGCCAAGCCCGCGCGAAACGTCTGTTTCACCGCGGCGGCGGCGTTCCTGATGCTCTTTGCGGTGGCGTCGATGCCGGTGAACACCGAGCCCGCCGTCGAGCCGGCCCCCACGTATCGGGGCAAGTCACCGCGAAGGCCTCGTCATCGCCCGGCGGTGCAGTGCGCCTCGCTTCCTTCCGCCTCCACCGACCAGGGATACGTCTCGTCCCAGTCGTGCCGAGAGTGCCATCCGGATCAGCACGCCAGTTGGCGGCGGACGTATCATCGCACCATGACGCAGGCCGCCTCGCCGGAAAGCGTCATCCCCGAGTGGGACAACGTCACCCTCACAAGCCGCGGCCGGGAGTACCGCCTGCTGCGCCGGGGGGATGAGTTCTGGGTGAACATGATCCCGCCCTCGGTGGAGATGAAGGCCTTCATCAACAAGATCGATCTGAGCGGCCGCACGGATGTGCCCCGCAAAACGATGCAGGTGGTGATGACCACCGGCTCGCACCTTCACCAGACGTATTGGGTGCAGGCTCCCAGCGGAACGTTCATTCAGTTTCCTTGGGTGTACCACATCAAGCAGGGCCGGTGGGTGTTCCGCATCGACTCGTTTCTGGCGCCGCCGCACGACACGCTGCTGTTCAACTACTGGAACATAAGCTGCATCGGCTGCCACGCGACCGGCGGCAATCCTCGTGTCTCCGAGCGGACCCGAACAATGCACTCCAGCGGGGAGATGGGCATCGCCTGCGAAGCGTGTCACGGTCCCGGCGCCTGGCACGTCCACAACCAGGAGCTGGCGGCGTTTGGCGAGACGAGCGTCCCGAATCCCCCCATCGACTTCGACGTGGTGAACCCCGATGGGCTTTCGCCGGAGAAATCCGCCCAGGTCTGCGGCCAATGCCACAGTATCGCCGAGAAGATTGACGAGTCCCGCTGGCGGCGGGAGGGGGATCCGTACCGGCCGGGGCAGGACAACTTCTTCGCCAATCGACGGCTCGCCACCACCAAAGACGATTTGAACAAGCCCATCGAAACCGTCGGAGGGATGCGCGAATCGACCCGCTTCTGGCCCGACGGCGCGGTGCGCGCAGGCGGACGGGAGTACAACGGGCTGGTCGATTCCCCGTGCTACGTCAACGGACATGGAGAGAACAAGTTGACCTGCACCTCCTGCCATTCCATGCACGATGCGCACCCGAACAAGCAGGTGGCGTCGGGTATGGAAACGAATCGCGGCTGCACGCAGTGCCACCAGGAGCCTCGATTTAATAAGAACCTCGAAAGCCACACGCATCATCCCGTCGGGTCCAGCGGCAGCCGGTGCTACAACTGCCACATGCCGCGCACCTCGTATGCTTTGTTCCACGCGGCCCGCAGCCATCGCATCGATAGCCCCCGCGCCGCGAAGACCACCGGCGGCGAGCGTCCCAATGCCTGCAATCTCTGCCATCTCGATCAGACGATGCAGTGGACGGCGGATCATCTGTCGCAGTGGTACGACGTCGCGCCGCCGCAGCTTTCGGACGACGACGAAGAAATCGCCGCCTCCGTGCTGTGGGCATTGCGGGGCGATGCGTCGCAAAGATCGCTCGCCGCCTGGCACTTCGGCTGGCGCCCCGCCTTGAAAGCATCCGGCGACGACTGGCCCGCCCGCTATTTGGCGGAGCTGCTCGTTGACCCCTACGGCGCGGTCCGCTATCTGGCGCACGAGTCGCTGCAGAGCCTCTCCGGTTACGAGAACCTCGATTTCGCCTTCAACGGCACGGAAGAAGAACGAGCCGCAACGCGCCAGCACGTATTGGACACATGGGCGGAAGCAGCCGCGGATAGCGCTGATTCGCGAGAAAGCCGCCTTTTGATCGGAGCCGAGGATGCGGCGAAAATCGAGGCTTTGATGAACCAGCGGGACAACCGCCCGATCACGGTCCTGGAATAGCGGGATTTTTTGTTTTCGGAAATATATTTTAATCTTGACGGCCGGAAGGTTGTGGCGCCTCGCGGCCTCCGGTACACTTTATCCCGACTCCCGTAACCTCACCTTGCGGCTAATCCTTTTTTTCTCTCTTGTCGAAGGAGTCTGTTATGCACCGAAGAGACTCGCGAGGCTTCACACTCGTGGAGCTGTTGGTCGTCATCGCCATTATCGGCATTCTGGTGGCGCTGTTGCTGCCCGCCGTGCAGGCCGCCCGGGAGGCGGCCCGCCGGATGAGCTGCTCGAATAACCTGAAGCAGCTCGCCCTGGCGGGGCAGAACTATCACGACACGTACAAGGCGTTTCCCCACGGGGCCGTGTGTAATCTCGATCCTCCGGGTATCCCCAGCACGCGCCGCGGCGGGAAATGCACCACGCAGTTCCGCCTCAACGGACGCGGCCGGGCGTGGACGATGACGGCCATGATTTCCTTGCTCCCGTACGTCGAGCAGCAGCCGGCCTACGATCGTTATGACCCGACAATCGAATGGTCCAACAGAAATCAGAACTCCAACCCGAATTGGCAAGTCGTCAGTATCAGTCTCGAGAGCATGGAGTGTCCCAGCGATCCCTTTAGCCGATTCAACAATCTGGGCGGCGGCGGAGCGCGTCCGCCCAATCCCCGCGGGTCATGGCTGGGATGGGATCGGGGAAACTACGGTTTCAACTACGGCGGCGCCTGGGCCAACGAAAACGGCGGCCCGAATGGCAATGGCGCCAGCAGCTCGGTTCGCTGGGCGCAAGGCTTGAATCGCGGTCTTTTCTCAAGTCGCGTGGATCCGGGATTCACGCGGCTGTCGTCCCAGATGGCCGATGTCATCGATGGAACGGCCAATTCTCTGTTCGCCGCGGAAATCATCACGGAGAACAGCCCCGGCGACTGCCGTGGATGCTGGGGCCTGAACATGGGCGCTATCGTCAGC
>JAHWKS010000642.1 GCA_019347795.1 Planctomycetota bacterium
CGCGGGTTTCTTCGGCGGCGAGCTTCAGATCGGCGGCGTCCATCTCCAGCCGCGCTTTCTCGCCCAAGGGCGCGGTCACCGTGAGCCGCTGCGAGGGCGGCTTGCCTTCCAGCGTCGGCGAGGCGACCCACGCCCGATATTGCCCCTCGGGCAGATCGGCGATCAAGCCTTCGAATACGCCGCGGCGGGCTTCGTCGCGGCGAAGCGTGATGCGGCGACGCTTGCCTCCCTGCTGCTCGAGCATCACCACCACGCCGTCGTCCTCGGCCGGCGCCAGACGATCGTCGAAGAAGCGAACCCGCAAGCGGACCGGATCGCCGCGGCGATACTCCTCACGGTCGCTGGTGAGCTCGGCGTGCCGGTCCTTGTCGAGCAATGCGGAGCGGCTCAGGTAGCGGAGCGTCTGAATCCAGTACCGTGCGAAGTAGATATCTCCCAGCCGGCGCCGCCATCGCCACGTTTCGTCGGTGGCGTGGAAGACGACTTTCCCGGCGCCGACGTAGTGCATCAGGATCACCGGCAGCTTCGCCCCCTCGGGACCGGTGCGAGTCGGATGCTCGGCCAACACCCGCACGCCCGGCTTGAGGTCGGGCGCCTCCATCAGCCAGTACAGCGGCGCCAGGCGCGTCCAGATCTCGATCGTCTCGTTCACCGTCCGGCCAAGCTGCATCTGCGGGCTCGTGAGGCCGACCGCGGTGGGGCTGACCTGAAATCCCGTCGTGAGCGTGTCTTCCGGGTTGGGGAGCGCGACGGTGTCGAGGTTCATCGGGAACACCTGCTCCAGCTCGGTTCCTCGCCACGCCAGCGGCGTGTGCTGCGGACCGGCGATGAACACCACCCCGCCGCCTCGCTCTTTCACAAACGCCGCGAGCTGCTCCCGGGCCGACTGGCTGAGGAACGCCGGGTTCACGTCGCCGAAGATGATCACGTCGTACGCGAACAGCTCCTCGCGCCGCACGGGGAACACGCGCTGGGCCGTCTCGTCCTGCTCGGCGTATTCGGGGTCGGCCTCCTGAAGGATCGTCGTCAGCTCGAACGCTCTTTTTCCGCCCTCCTCTTCGTCGTGGCGTTGCCGGCCGAGGAGGGCCTTGAGGTAATCGAACTCGTGATTGGGATAGGACTGCACCAGCAGGACGCGGATGGTGGCGTTGCGGACGGTGATGGTCTTTGTTTCGCGGTTGTTTTCGACCGTAGATTCGCCTTCGCGGGACTCGACCTCGACGGTGTATTCGAACTCGCCCTCGTCCTCGGGCCGATGCGAGAGCCGCACCGCTTGCTGCCGGCCGTCCTCGGCGACGCGGATTTTCTGCGTCACCAGCGGTTGCGAGACATCCTTTTGCTTCAGCCGCACCTCGACTTGCTCGCCGCCGTAGCCGGAGCCGCTGAGCTTGAAATCGAAGTTGACCACGTCTCCCGCGAAGACCACGTCTTCGACTAAGAGGTCGCTCAGCCTCAGGTCCCGCGGCGCCTGGCTGGAGCCCAGGCCCACCAGGAAGAGCGGGATCGCCTTCCGCCGCGCGTACTCGGCCGTCTCGCCGAGCGTGCGGCCTTCCGTGGTCACCCCATCGGTGAAGACGATCACCGCCGCGGTCGGGCGGCCGCGCTGCGTTTCCAGGATGTTGCGGAGTCCTTTGCCGAGCAGGCTTCGCGACGATTCTTTGCTATCCGGATCGATGGTGAGCGAGCGGATCTCTTCGGCCAGCTTCGCTCCATCGCCGGGCACGGCCCGCGCGCTGGCGGCCATGCGATAAAACTTCAGGTTGTACTTCGCCTCAAGCTGCGAGAGCAGCTTCCCATCGCCACCCAACAAAAGCATCTTGGCGAGATTGAGCCGCGTCGCCTCATCCAGCCCCGCATCCTCAAGCCGCCGGGCGAGTCGCCCGCGAAGGTCCTCGCTCTCATAATGATCCCGCTCCAACATGCTGGCCGAGTCGTCGAGGATCACCACCACATCCGGCAGATCGGTGCAGTAAGGCCGCAGCAGCCAACCGTAGAGCATTAACAACACCAGGCCAATGGCGCTCATCCGCAGCCCGACAAGGAGCGCCTTCATCCACGCCCCGGCCGCAGTCCGCTCGCGCAGATAAACCCCGACGACCAACGCAGTCGAAGCCAGCACAAAAGCAAGCGTCACCCAAGCCGGCCACGTGGCAGTATGCTCAATCGCGTAATCCGACCCCTGTCCCGGACAAGGCGATTCCGCCCCGAGCAGCCAGCGTGCGAGTTGAGTGAAGAAGTCCTGCATGGGGCGAATGGCGAGTGGCGAATGGCGAGTGGCGAATGGCGAGTGGCGAATGGCGAGTGGGGAATGGGGAGGAGGTTGTTCGCGCCTAGTTGTCTTTCTTCTGAAGCGTTCGTATGAGCGTGCGAATCATCTTGCCGAGAGACTCCGATTGACGAAGCAGAGGTGTGATCTGTTCAAGTTGTGTGATCGAAACTTCCGTTGAAAGCAACACGTGTGTCTCCAACTCTTTGAGGCTGCCTTGGGCGACGCGGAGAAACTTCACGAACTCGCGCGTGCTTTCTCGGCCGTGTCCTTCAGCGATGTTCGCCGGCACGGAGGAGGCCGAACGTCGAATTTGGCTCGTCAAGCCGAACAACTCATCCTTGGGAAACCTGCGAGTTAGCAAGTAGCATTGCGTCGCCAACTCCATCCCTCCCTGCCACACCCGAAGATCGCGATACGAGTTGATTCTCATAACGTAGCTCCCAATGCAAAGTTAGTAAGCAGTCACGACTCGACGTCAGCCACTCTCCACTCCCCATTCGCTACTCGCCATTCGCTACTCGCTACTCGCCACTCGCCACTCGCTACTCGCTACTCGCTACTCGCTACCTCGCGGCGCGATTGCCAATCCACCAGGCAAAACACGTTTCCGTCAGCATCAAGAGTAGCACCGCTCCCAGGAACCAGCGAAACCACTCTTGTCGCGGGCGGGCCAGCGCCGCAACGGGCGTTTCTTCCGCGGCGGCTTCAATGGTTTGGCTGAACTGGCTGGGAAGCGTTTCGGGATCGATCCGCGTGAGATCGCTTTCTCGCGGATCGACGTTGGCGGCAAAGACTTGGGCGGCGCGGGTGGAATCGTAGTTCGCATGGTAGAGCCCGCTCAGATCGACGTTCGCGAACGACCAGCGGCGCCGGCCTTCTTCCATTGACGTGACGATCCGCTCGCGATGGTCTCCGGGGCCGATCAGCGTGAGCGATTGCCCCGCGGACGGCGGCGCCGTGGCGGAGAGTTCGTCGCCCACCATCACGTTGCGATTTTCATTCCGGCCGCTGACCGCCAAGGCGAGCATCTCTTGCACCAGCGGCGGGAAGCTCGGCCAGAGGGCCATCGTGGTCCACGGCGTCGTTCCCTCGGGGCCGCGATGGATCGATTCATTGGAAGGCGCCGTCGCCACGAGAATGCTGCGGCCGCGGCCGATCGTTTCTTCGACGATGAGCGCATCGCCGCCGGTGAGCGCCGCCGCCGTGCGAACTTGCTGCGGATCATAGGGGGCGAGGCGAATGTATTTCCAAATCGGCGTCGTGATCAGCCCGGACTGTGGATGTCCCTCGAACGGCCGCACGATCGGATGGACGTATCGCAGCGGATCGATCGAAATGGGGGATTGGCTGAACGCCGCCTCGCCGAGCTTCGCCGGCAACACGCGCTCCTCGGACGACTCGCCGCCGAGCATCTCGTTGTAGTTCTCCGATTGGACCTGATCGCCGAGAAACGTCACCAGCCCGCCGCCGCCGGCGAGATACTGCCGCAGCACGTTCGCCTCATCGCGCCCGAACCGCCCGACGTTGCAGAGGAAGATGGCGTCGTATTGGCTGAGGTCCAGCTCCAGCAGCAGGCTCTCGACCACAACTTCGGGCCGCACGCGGGGCCGGTCGGACTGCGAAGGCGAAAGCGCATAGGCAACATGCTCCGCGGCGCCCGGCTTGCCGCGAATGCAGAGGACGCGGATTGATTCTCGCACCGGCATGCTCAGCCAGCGGTGGTTGTCAACCAGGAGCGGGTCGTCGGCCAGTCGGACTTCGACCGTGTGCTCGCCCGCGTCTTCGAAGCGGTGAGTGAAGGAAACGGCCGCGGCGCCTCCCGACTCCACATCCACAGACGCATCTCCCGCGCGGGCGCCGTCAACGAAGAACTCCGCCTGCCGGCCGCTCACCGTCTGCGGTCCGAAGTTCCGCACCTCCGCCAGGAACGTGAT
>JAHWKS010000643.1 GCA_019347795.1 Planctomycetota bacterium
GCGGGAGGCGGAGGCGGCGGCTCGGGGAGCGGGCGCCGCTTCGCGGCTGGCGAGGGGCGTCAGCCGCAACGCGGCGAAATTCGACAGCCCAGGGCGCAGCCCTCGTTGTACGACACATTTTTGTTGGTCTGGGCGGAAAACGGAGGATAGGGGATGATGTGGTCGCGTCGAACGGAGTATTCGCATGGAGCTTTAGCCGAAGGAGTGGCAGCATGGCGACGGAATGGGCGGTGGAGGAAATGAGCGGAGCAGATCTTAAGGACAAACGTCTCAATGATCGCTTGACGGAAGTCTTGTCGGCTCTCGGAGAGCGTCCCACGGCGAGCATTCCCGCCGCGTGCGGAGGGTACGCTGAAATGGCCGCCGCCTATCGCTTTTTCGATAACGAAAAGTCGACGGCCGAACGGATTTTGGCGCCTCACCACCAGCGCACGCGGGAGCGGATGAAGGCACAGCCGGTAGTGCTGATGGTCCAGGATACGACCGAGGCGGACGTCACGCGGCCGGAGCAACAGATGGCGGGAGCGGGTCCGCTGGCGGCGGCATCGCGTCAGGGCGTGTTCCTCCACTCGCTGCAAGCGTACACCCCCAACGGCCTCCCGCTGGGCGAAGTCTGGTCGGATCGGTGGGCGCGCGACGAAGCGTCGCTGGAGAAGCCGCAAGAGGAGAAACGCCAGGAGCGGAAGGCGGCGCCCATCGAGGAGAAGGAAAGCTTTCGCTGGCTCGAAGGCTTGCGGCAAGCCCGCGAGACGGCTGAGGAATGTCGGGAGACGCAGTGTATTTGCGTGGCGGACAGCGAGGCGGATATCTATGAACTGTTCGCCGAGCCGCGGGGCCCGGTGCATTGGCTGATCCGCGCGTGTCAAGATCGGGCGTTGGTTCGGGGCGGAAAAGACGAAGCGAATTTGATTCACAAAGCCATCGAGGCCCCGGTTTTGTTCACGCGGCAGATATCGGTGCGGGGACGCAAAGCCAAGGTTGCGTGCGAAACCCGCGGCCGACGCCAACCGCGAAAGAATCGGAAAGCGACGGTCGAAGTTCGTGCCGCCGCGATGACGCTTCGTCCACCTTCGCGTCCGGACCGTCGCCTCCCGGCGGTGCAGGTGAATGTCGTGCTGGTTCGCGAGGTGGACCCGCCTCCGGATGACGAGTCGGTGGAATGGATTCTCGTGACTACGTTGCCCATCGAGACGATCGAACAAGTGGAGGAGATCGTCGCTTATTACTGCGTCCGGTGGATGATTGAAATCTACTTCCGCACGCTGAAATCGGGGTGTCGCATAGAAGACCGTCGCATTGAACATGTGGATCGATTTACCGCTTGTCTTGCGGTCTATCAGATCATCGCGTGGCGCACGCTGTACGTCTGCCATCTGGGCCGGAGCTGCCCCGACTTGGACTGCGAAGCAGTGTTTGACCCCGCAGAGTGGAAATCGGTGTGGGTGGCCGTGCATCGCAAAAGTCCCCCACGTCAACCGCCGCGTCTGGCGGACATGATTCGTCTCATCGCACAACTCGGCGGATACGTTAACCGGACCAACCGCAAGGACCCGCCGGGCCCACAAACTGTCTGGCTCGGCATGCAGCGTATGTGCGATCTGGCTTGGGCGTGGGAAACCTTCGGCCCCGGAACCAAAACACTTGTGTAGTACAACGAGGGCAATGCCCTGGGAGACCGAATCGCCCAACATCCATTCAGCCCTGCAAGGGCGAAACTCCTCGGCCCCGGCTGGTCGCGCCCTTACAGGGCTTGTTGGTCATTTTCGCCCACCAATTTCCCAGGGCTGCCGCCCTGGGCTATCGAATTGTGCCGCTTCGCGGCTGAAGCGATCTCGCATTCTTCGTCCCTCGCCAGCCGCGAAGCGGCGCCCGCTCCCCGAGCCTCCGCCTCCGCCCCCACCGCCTCCGGGCGCCAGGCGTCGCGGGAACGAGGGAACTTGGCGGCTCAACAAGATAAGTCAAGATGCTCCCGGCGCCAGCCGGTGAGAGTTTCCCTCAGCTCCCCCAGCCCGCCGCGCCCCCCGTTTCCCTTGGCTTACCTTTCCCGGCCACTAGCGCCGGGAAAGGTAAGCCAAGGCGCCGGCTCCTCATCGCGACCTAAGTTGACCGCCGCGCGACGATGCGAATTCGCCTAATCGGCTGACAGACTCCGCAAGTGATGCCGCACTTGATTGGTCGTCGCGGCGCCCGCAGTTCGCAAGAACCCCGAACAAGTCCAAAAGCCCGGCACATCCCACACCTTGAACACGCCAGGGTTGTTCTTTCGAAACCAATAGGACGTGTTGTTCATCAGCGTCAACGCGAGCCACTCCGGAGACTGATGCGGACGCAGCGCCGCAAAGCAGTGAACGTGATCAGACAGCACGGCCAAGCGGATTAACTCGATTTCCCGAGCCTGAGCGATCCGGCATACGTATTCCACGAGCGCCGCCGCGTGCGGTTGTTCGACGGCGCCGACGTGCCCGACGGGACAGCAGACGAAGTGGCAGTTATACTCCGCGACGCAATGGGAGAAGGGCCGCAAGTCGAGGAACGACTGCGGGTCAGGATGGACGTGTTCCGCCAGGTGGTAAGAGTTCCGCAGCTCCCCCTCATGGCGTTCCTTTTGGCGCGCCACGTAATCCAGCACGATGCGATTGGGAACGTCACCTACGCCGCGCAAGTAGTAGCCGCGCGACCACAGCGAGCGCCGGCCGATCTCCTGCTCCATCTCGGGAAAGGTCTCGAACATCAACCTGCTGCCGTTCGCCTTGATCGTTTGCACGGCCTTGGCGGGAGCATCCGCCGGCTTCAGGCTCACGAGCAGCCGGACCCAGCGGTCGTCGATCTCGGCTTGGAGAACGTGGTAGTCGCTTCGCTCGCAGACGCCGGAGAGAATTGCGTGAAGCGCGTTCTTGCGATCGCTCGCCCGCAACGCAGGAACACGGCGCCGGGTGCGAAATCCAAGATGGTAGTGCAACTGGTAGGCATACCTCATGTTGCCGGAGTGGAACGGCGCGTCTATAGGTTGCATGAGGGAGCCTCCCGCCGGCTGGCGCCGGGAGCATCCGGCTGACAGGAACTACGAATCAGAGAAGTCGCGCATAGGAGCGGGCGCCGCCGTTGCTAGGCGGACTGAGGGACCGCTCCCACCGGCTGGCGCCGGGAGCATCCAGACGGTCCAGATTTTACGAGACGCCATCACGCGACCGCAATCAGTCGCGACCCGAACTCCCTGCCGATCAGACGCCCCCGGCGCCAGCCGGTGGGAGCTTCCCTCCGCCCACCTAACACGCCGAGCGGCCCGCCATCCTCGACTTACACTCCGACGCCGCGCACCCTCGCCGCCCCTCGCCAGCCGCGAGGCGGCGCCCGCTCCCCGAGCCGCCGCCTCCGCCCCCACCGACGCTCGCCGCCAGGCGTCCCGGGGACCTGGAAACTTGGCGCCCCGGCTAGCGACCTGCATTCCATGGGGCCGTCCGGCTCGATTCCATCTTGCGTCGCCGACCGGAAACGGTGAGATTGCGGTATGAGCGGGAAGCAAAAGATTGTCATGATCGCGGGGCCGAACGGGGCCGGCAAAACAACGTTTGCCCGGGAATTTCTGGTGCAGGAGGCGAACTGTCCCGATTTCATCAACGCCGATCTGATCGCCGCCGGCCTCTCGCCGTTTCAGCCGCAGGCCGCGGCGATTCGGGCCGGACGGTTGATGCTGGAGGAAATCGACAGCCGGGTGCGGGAGAATCGGAGCTTCGCGTTCGAAACCACCTTGAGCGGACGGATGTACGCGCGGCGCATTCCTGCCTGGCGCCGACAAGGCTACCGCGTGAAGCTGATTTGCTTGCGCCTGGACTCGGTGGAGCTGGCGATTCATCGAGTCGCGGCGCGTGTGGCGCAAGGCGGCCACGACATTCCCGAGCCCGTGATCCGTCGTCGCTTTGAGGCGGGTCGCCGCAATTTCGAACAAATCTACAAATCGCTCGTCGATGCGTGGGCTGTGTATGATAACTCAGGGGAACTTCCGCGGCTCATCGAGACGGGAGGCAGCGCATGAACGATTCACTTGCCGATTCACAAGATCGGGACATACGCGGCGCGGAGGCGGCTCTGCGGCGAGCGGCGCAAAAGGCGCGCGAGCTGGGTGAGCGAACGCAGACCCCGGTCTACATCATCCGCGACGGCAAGATCGTGAACTTGCTCGACGCCGGCGACCCGCA
>JAHWKS010000644.1 GCA_019347795.1 Planctomycetota bacterium
GGGCCGGGTGCTCGCCGACGCCCACGACTTCCTGGAAGGGCCGCTTGTGCTCGGCCTCACCGCCACGCCGCCCGACCGCGGTGGAAGACGCAACGAAGACATCGAGCGATACGACAATTTCTTCGGACCGATCGACTTCGAGGTTCCCGTGCCCGCGGTGGTCAAGGACGGCTTTCTGGCGCCGTACCAGGATCTCGCCTACTTTGTGCGGCCGCAGGCGGAGGAGTTATCGTTCATCGCCAACACTGATCGCTCGTTCCGCGAACTCATGGGGGAGCTGTGCGGTCCGCGCGACAAGCCAGCGACCGAAGTCGAGGATGTGAGCGAAACGCCGCAGGCGCCGCGAACGGCGCCGCTCCTCGATTGGCTGCAGCATGTGCTTGCGGAGCGGCGGCTGCCGACCGGCGTCGCGCCCGACTGGGCCGACTTCCAGCGGCGCGATCCCTCGCTTTCCGACGCCGGCCCGCGATGTTTGCTCCGCCGCGGAATCCCGCTTCCCGAGGGCGTGCCCGAGCCGCCGGACATGCTCGGCGCCGAGGAGATCCCGGAGATCGAGATTCTGGTTCCTGTACTCGACCGCTACATTCGCCACGGACTGCGGCGGTCGGGGAATCCGGAGGACCACGCGCTCGCGGAGCGGGCCATCCAGCGACTGCGGCTGTTGGGAGTGCAGATCAGCGAAACCGGCAGCCGCGCCTGCGCCTCGCCCGTCGGCCGCGTGATGGCGTACTCGAAGGCGAAGGCCGAGGCGCTGCCGCCGATCCTCCGCGCGGAGCAGCAGGCGCTCGGCGAGCGTATTCGGGCGGTCGTCGTCGCCGACTACGAAAAGACTTCGGCGGTGACGGCCGAGGTGAGCCATCTGCTTGACGCTGAAGCCGGCGGCGCCGTGGCGGCGTTTCAAACGCTGGTCGGCGATGAAGAGACGGACGCTCTCGATCCGGTCCTCGTGACCGGCTCCAGCGTCCTCGTGGATGACGACCTGGCGCCCACGCTGCTGGCCCGCGCCCGGCAGTGGCTCGACCAGCGCGGCTATGACGTGCAGCTTCGCTTCGACGAAGAGGACGGCTTTCACGTTCTCAACGGCCAGGGCGCCGACTGGTGCCCGCGGGTCTACGTGCATCTGCTCACCGACCTGTTCCAGGAAGGCGTGACTCGCTGTCTCGTGGGCACGCGAGGACTTCTCGGCGAAGGCTGGGACGCCAGCAAGATCAATGTGCTGGTCGATCTGACCACGGTTACGACGTCGATGTCGGTCAACCAGTTGCGCGGCCGCTCGATTCGCCTGGATCCGGACGATCCGCAGAAGGCGGCCAACAATTGGGACGTGGTGTGCGTGGCGCCGGAGTTCGCCAAGGGGCTGGACGATTACGACCGCTTCCGCCGCAAGCACGAGACGATCTTCGGCGTCACCGACGATGGCGCGATCGAAAAGGGCGTCGGACACGTCCACGCCGCGTTCACGTCGCTTCAGCCCGATGAGCTGGAGCATTCGGTCGCCGCGCTCAATCACGACATGCTCCATCGCGCCGCCCTGCGCCGCGAAGTCCGAGTCCTCTGGAGGATCGGCGAGCCGTATCATCCCGAGCCGGTCCGCACCCTGGAGATGAAGCTGCCGGTCATCCCCCGCGGCTTTCCGCCCTTCGGGCGCTCCCGCGAGCCGTGGTCGGACCGCTCGCTCACGCTGGCGATCGGCGAGGCGATCCTCGGCGCCCTCCTGGAAGCGGACCTGCTCTCCAAGCCGCGATCGGTCCAGCTCACCGAGCGGGCCGGCGGCTACCTCCGCCTTTTCTTGGAGCACGCCTCGCACGAAGACAGCGCGATGTTCACCGAGTCCCTCCGTGAGGCGATGGGCCCGCTTCATCGGCCGCGATACGTCATCCCGCGACACATCGACCGCGTGGACGACATCTGGCTCTCGCGCCTCTTGCCGGCGGTGGTCGGCCGCTACTTCCAGCGCCGCCATCGCCGCCTGGTGATGCTCCACGCCGTGCCCACGCCGCTGGCCCGCAACAAAGACCTCGCGGCGATTTATGAACAGCACTGGAACCGCCACGTTAGCCCGGGGCAGGCGATGTACGCCTACCGCGGCGAAGGCGAACAGCTCCTCCGCGACGCCCAGCGACAAAAGCTCGGCCCGCAGGGCACGATTCACGAGAAGGAGGTGTTTCTTTAACCTCGCCGGTGCGGCCTCGCTGGATCAGCGTTTTAGCAGTTCTGGAGTCGGCGCGGGAAAGTAACGCTGTTGGTGCTCGATCGCGTCGGCCATCATTCCGGCATCGACGCCCTCGGGCGTGGAGCGCCGGAGCGCGTCCTTCTTCAAAAGCGACACATGCTTGACCAGACTGTTTACCTCGCGTTTCCGTTGCTCGGCGAGCCGCTGGAACTCGTCGCGCTCCTGTTCGGCTCTTTCCACGCGATGCATCATCGGCGCTCGGCCGCAGAAGTAGGCCGATATCAAGAGTGCAAAAATCAGTAGCGTTCGCAAGCTGAAACTGAGCCGGCGCCGGCCAGCGACCGTTACATCCTGATTGAGGTCCATGACTCCACCGCGATGACGTGGCGGGTTAAAAAACGGAAAACCTCAGACGAGGCGTTCTACGCTATACCGTACCATGTCGCCGCGTTTTCACGCCAGAGTCTTGTTTGGTGGGCGGCGGGACGCGATCCAACGATCTCGGCGAGTGCGGTGACCCATTCTTGCAGCTCCGCGCCGATAAGACACACGGGCCAGTCGCTGCCGAAGACGACGCGGTCGGGACCAAAAACGTCGAGGCAGTGGTTCACCGCGGGCGCGAGGTCGTCCGACTTCCAGCCGGGCGGCGCCGTGGCGACGATGCCTGAGATCTTGCAGATGACGTTGGGCCGCGCGGCCAGCGCGTCCATGTTGCGGCGCCAGGCGGCGATGCGGCGGCGGGCCTCCTCGCCGGCGCCGGAGCGAAACCACTTCACGTCGGCGTTGCCGCAATGATCGATTACGAACCGCGTCTGGGGACACTGCTCGCTCAGCCGCACGCCGTCCTGCAACTCGCCGGGACGCATGCAGAGGTCGAAGCTCAGCCCGCTCTCGCCGAGAAGCTGCACGCCGCGGACGAACTCCGGCTCACGACAATAGCCGGCGGGCGTGCTTTCGACGTGGAGCACCTGCCGAACGCCTTTCACTTCAGGAAATTGCTTGAGCCGCGCGACGTACTGCGGAAAATCGGGAGACGAAGGCCGGCCGCCGACGACCGCGGCCGTTGTGGGATGGTCCGAGCTGCGGCACAACTCAACAATGTGCTGGACCTCGTCATCGTGCTGCTCCGGCGCGACGTCCACTTCCATGTAGATCGCCCGAATGTTCAGCCCTTGCGTCGCCTCCAAGTATTCCCGCGCGCCGTAGCTTTGCCTCAACGCGCGCGGAGCACTGTCGAGCCAGGGGAGCGTGAAGCGCGAAAGGTCCCACAGATGCTGATGGGTGTCGATGATCGCGTCGTTGCTCATCGAGACATTCGCAGGCGGGCCGCCTGCGTTACGGGTTTAGCTGCCGTTCGAGCTGCTCGATCTCCTTTTGAAGTTGCTCCAGGCGGCGCTGCTCTTCCAGCCGCTGTTGTTCGCGGCGGGCCAGGTCGTTTTTGAGATAGACGATCGCCTGGCGATAGCGGTCCAGCGCTTTCTGCAAGAGCGAGATTTGCTCCGCCGGCGTGCGGGGGCGAAGGTCATCGTCATCCGCAGCTTCCGCGTCGGGCGGCGGAGCCAGCACCTCCCGTACTTCGCCTCGGCCGTCCTGCGTGCGGAAGCGGCCTTCGCCCAGCCGCTCGATGTCGAGCTGCGGCCGGATCCATTCCGCGATGCTCTGGTCCGGCGGCGGCGAAGGCAGTTCGACGCCGCCCCCCAGCACAACTTCGATTTTATGCTCGGCGCCGTCCCGCCTGACGAGAAAGGCGACCTTATCGCCCGGCTGCTTCTGCAACACGGCCCGCTGAGCTTCGTAGACCGAGCGAATGTTAAGCGAGTCGGCGGCGATCACGCGGTCCCCCTCGCGGAGGCCGGCTTCGGCGGCGGGTCCGTCGGGAAGCACCCGCTCGACGATCACCTGCTCGGCGTCGCCGGGCGAGCCGGCCAGCACCATCCCGACCACCGGCCGGCGCCGCTTGAGCACCACCACCGACACATCGGTCCGGCGCTCCTCGCGGGCGCGGATCAGGCGGCGGATGT
>JAHWKS010000645.1 GCA_019347795.1 Planctomycetota bacterium
CTAGGGCGGATCGTAGCCGCCGGGATTAAATGGGTTGCAGCGGCAGATGCGCCAGGCGCCTTTGGCCGCGCCGCGCACGGCGCCGTGCTTCTGCACCGCTTGAATGAAATAGTTGCTGCACGAGGGGGTGAAGCGGCAGTGCTTTCCCAAGAGCGGGCCGATGAAGATCTGGTATCCCCGCACCGCCTTGATGAGCAGCCAGCCTGGGAGCCGCACCACGCCGTTCCAAATCGAATTCATCGCTGCATCTGTCTCAATGCGTCTTCGGCGACGCCGCTTCGCCTTTCCCGCGCGGCTCCTTCTTGAGCCGCCGCTCCAATCGGCCGGCCAGCTTCGGGAGCGATTGTAGCAGAGCGTGGAAGTCCGGCTCCACGCCGGCCCGCGGGATGAGCACCACATCCAGCCCCGGCGGCCACTGCTCGCGGGTTAGCCGAAACGCCTCGCGCAAGAGCCGCTTCCAACGGTTGCGAATGTGGGCCTTTCCCACTTTGCGCGACACCGACAAGCCCAGCCGCGTGTGGGGAAGCTCGTTCTCGCACCCGTACATGATCGTCGCGTCGTCGGCGACCGAGACGCGCCACCGGAACACCCGCTGGAACTCGGGACTCGTGAGCAGCCGCAACGATTTCGGGAAAGACTGGTCGCCCATCAGTGGACGAGGTTGCGGAAGTCTTCGATCGCGGCGACCGCCGACTTCTGGGCGTCGTTGAGCGAATCGAGGTCGGGACGCCGGCTGCGGGCGAGTCGTTGCGTTCGCTCCCATTCTCTCGCCCATCGCCCCAGCGCGACGGCGACGGCGGTGAGGCGGGCGTCCCATTCGGACCACTCGCCGTATTGCTTCAGCACCGTCTCGACCGTGTCGAGCGTCTTGCCCGGCGCGATCGTGTGGAACACGGCGCCTTGCTTGACCAGATGCTGCTCGCCCAGTTTCCCATCCTGATACTCCTGCACCAGCCAGGGAGCGCCCTCTTTGAAGTACGCACAATAGCCGTGCCGGTCATTCCGCTGGAACTGGGCGGCAAGCACGCAGGCGCCATTCGACGCGTACGCCGCCATCGCCCCATCCCGGCGGCCGTGGAGGAAATTCCAGCGAAGGATCGCACTGCCTTGCTTGTCGTAAATCGTCAGCGGGCCATTCAGCTCTTTCCGATCGGAGAGGGCCACCGCGGCGCAGCGGCTGCCGGCCGGGTAGGTGAGCGTCCCCACGCCGCCGATATGGTCGATCGGCTCGAACGTCTTGGCGGTGAGCGTCTCGCCGCTGGGCATCTTGACCGACCAATCGCCCGGCGCGGCCGAATTGGCCTTCTGCAGCGGCGAGGCGGGGAGCGTGTAAATGAGCTGATCGGCCGACGACCCGTCGCCGCGCTCCACGAGGCGCCGCAGCCCGCGGTGCGACACGGCGTAGATGCGGCGAATCGTGTTTCGCGGGCGGAAGGCGGCGCCGCCCATGCCGCCGGCGCCGAAGACAGTCTTCCCCGTCATGGCCGGCGTCTCCATGTCTAACAGCGCCACGCCGGCCAGCTCGCCGCGGTTGTTCACCAGCGGCGCCCCTTCGATGTTCGTCGGGAATGAGCCGAGGGCCTCAATCCAGACCGCATCGCCGAACCGCGACATGTCCCGATCGAGCTTCTTGGCGACGTCGCTGGTGCTCAGAAGCCCCTGGACCGCGGCCTCGGTGCGGCCCAAAGCCAATTGCCCCGACTCGTAGAACACGAGCACCTTCTCGCCGTTTTCCGGCAGCGCTTCGGCCAGGCGAATCGGCGACAGCGGCTCCTTGGAATCGTCCGCGCGCACCAGGGCCAGATTCACCTCCGGCGACCAGTCCAGGCAGCGATTGAATGGGGGCGTTCTGCTCTTGGAATCCGGCAGCGTGACCCACGCCTCGTACGCCCCGGCCAGGAAGGGAGCGCTGGTCAGCAGCAGCCCTCCCTCGCCGACCACCGCCGCGACGCCCATTTGCTCCTGGCGATGATCCACCACGCTCAGGCGCAGCAGCGACTTCTCCACTTCCTTCTCGATCACGTCCATCCGCGGCGCCGGCAGGTGACGCGCGGCGGCCGTCGGCAGCACGTCCGCCTTCGCGGCCGGTTCCGTCTCCGGCGCCGGGGACCGCGTCTCTCCGCGTGCGGGGTTGTCGGGCTTGTCGCTCCCCACCCCCGATCCCTCGTAACGCAGCGAGGTGGGGGGCGGTGAACTGGCCACAATCGGCGGACGGCGTTTTTGCCGCAGGTTATCCATCTGGCCAGGCTCGTTGGCCACCTGCGTCTCCAACAGCGCAATCTTGGCCACCAGGCCCATCATCACGATGGCCACGATTCCCAGGATCACCACAACGACGATCACCCGGTTGTCGTCCATTGCAGAACCTCACTGCCGCGCCAGACGCCCTGCCGCCGATAGCGGCGTCGCCCGACCAAAGTAGGGATGACGAGAAGGATTCAGTGTACGCGAACGCAGCATTGCGTTCAATTGAATCCAAGGTCGCGAATTATGCCGCTCGCAGCGCCTCACGCCGACGCTTCTTGGCGACGGGCGTTCCGGCCGTGGACGTACCGGCGCGTTCAGGGACCGAGCCGGCGGGCCATGATCCTCGTTTCACTCCCATGGCCGCTTTCCCAGGCGGCGATCACCGGACCCTCGCCCGCGGGAGAAGCGCTGATGACGGGGTCCGTCGCGTCGTCATCAAGTTTCACGGCTTGCTCTGCATGGGGCGCGCTCAGCCAGAGGCTGCCGCCTCGCTTGCTCAGCCAGACGATCCAGGCCCCGTTGCTGGTGGCTGCGATCCACGGCTGCTCGCCGAAGCCGAGGAGTTGCTCGCCGCCGCGGCCGGAATCAGTGCGGTAAATCTGCTTCTCGCGCCGCCAGACCGTAGTGAGCTGCCCGGGCTTGCCGGCCGCGAGATATCCGCCGTCCATGGGGCAGGCGTCGAGCTTCCATGCGCCTTCGCCGAGCTTCGTCGCGGGGCTGAAGGTCTCGCCCCCGTCGCGTGAGACGGCGGCGTACATGTCGCGAAAGCCGTCCAGAGAGTTCCGCCACATCACGTAAAGCGTGCCTTCGCTGTCGAAGGTGACCGCCGGATGGCAGCAGGGACACACCCTTCCGCTGGGAGAACGATAGATCAGCCGGTTATCGCTCCAGGTCTTGCCGCCGTCGGTGGAGGCGGCGCCGAAAACCTGGTTCTTCTTCTCAATGCGATGATCCAACCAGACGCAGTACAGGTCGCCATTCGGGGCGGCGGCCAGCGCGTGGAGCCCTTCATTCGCGGTCGCGGGGGAGTTGTCGTTCACCCTCACCGGTCCGGTCCAGGTCCGACCTCGATCGGCCGACCGCCACGCAAGCACCTCGCCGGTTGCATGACTCACGGCCGTGACGACGGCCGTTCCATCCGCCCCGGCGGCGATCCGCGGCCCGCGACGCATTCCCAAGGCCAAACGTTCGACCTTGCCCACCTGCACCGCATCGCGAAAGCTTTCGCCGCCGTTGGTAGATGCCGAACAATAAACGGCGTCGCCGGCGCCGAACGCGACATAGACGCTTCCATCGCCGCTGACCGCCGCGTGGGGCTGACGTGGACTCGCTACGTCCCCGGTCGGCACGACGGCCGACTCGGCGGCGTGGGCGGTCGCGATCGCCGCCAAAGAACATAGGAAGGCGAAACAGGTCAGCGACTGTTTTCTCAGGTGATCGGTTCCCATGAAACCTCCTGCGCGGGTGGCGGGGCGGGCGGCATTGCTTTTGCGCTCCCCTCTGCTCGGAGGCGAACGCACCATCTCATTCTAATCGTTGGTTTAACGGAGCAGAACCATGCGGAGCCCAGCTTTTTGGTGGGCTCCTGGGCGGCGTCATCGCTGCGATTCTGATCGGCCTGTTCGCAGTTCCGGCTCTGGGCGTGTTCGAGATGACGGCCGCCGCCGTTTTTTTGTCGGTTTTCACCGCCGTTATTCGGTAAGCCTCGTAGCAGCGAAACGCGACGACGAAGCGGAGTTCGCCGTTATGCAACAAAACCACGCAAATCAAGGAGCACGGACCATGAAAACGACAATCGCCGCTCTCGTAGTATTCGGCGGATTAGTCGGAGTTGGCGCGACGGCTAATGCGCAGGACTGGTCTCATGGCCGCTATCACGATGAACTCGAGCATCGCGACTATCACCGCGAGTTGGAGCACCGTGAGGCTCATCGCTATCC